>CAYGXU010000056.1:0-19674 GCA_964353875.1 uncultured Anaerolineaceae bacterium
ACTTCCGAGTTTGACGGTAAACCGCTGACGTTTGAAGACAAGAAATATCGTTTGACCGGCGTACCGTTCTATAACAACGAAGACGAAAATCAATTCAGGGCGAGCCTTGATTCGGTTTTGAATTAGGCATTACTAACGCAATGAAGTTTAATGAGCAAGTTTTCAAAGGCAAAAGGCGGCATAACAACCGCTTGCGGCCGACGCTATCCGCTACGCTCCGTAACACGGCTGAACCCGGCATTAGCTATCAAGTTCCAACAAAATCATATTCAATAATTAGATTTTATATGTCAAGCCACGCCTCTTCCATAAAATGGATAGACTTCTCTGGCGCGCCGTCTTTACTGATCCCAGAACATAACTGCTCAGCCTTGCGTGCAGACACGGACCCCAAAGGTCTTTCTGGCATAACAAGTAGTTGAATTTGCAGGGAATTTGCGTTGGTGCAAGCCTTTATAGCAGAACTGAACTTTAAGGTCTTTGCCTTAATAGTCGCGTTTCCTTAGCGATGAGTAACTCTGCGTTCATTCTCTATTTATGATCAGACTCTAAGAGGGATCACAATCCCCTCGAGGAATAGAAGAGGATCGAATATTGGATGCAATCATTTTTCTTTGAAATATTGCCAGGTAGACAAGCTTAGTTTAAGGCTGGGTGAAGTATATCAGTAGCGCGCATTCGCGATTCTATGTACACTTATGCGCCGTAGTGCAATCCCGACTATGAAGGGTAATCAAAAACTTGCATTCATGGCATGGAAAAGGAGTAGGTAAATGGAACAATCATATTCTTCAACCCGTTCGAGTACAACGACGCCGGCTGTCTTCTCTTATGAAAAGTATTTGTTGAAACGACAGGTTCTAGCGCTGACCGGTAAGATTCGCATTTATTCACCCACGGGCGATTTGGTGATGTTTTCGCAGCAGAAGATGTTCAAACTCCGAGAGGATATCCGCGTTTTCAGCGATGAAACCAAGCAGAGGGAACTTTTATGGATCCAGGCTCGCCAGATTCTCGATTTCGCTGCGGCCTATGATGTGACCGATACATCTTTGGGAGTGAAAGTTGGCACACTGCGTCGTAAGGGGTTCCGTTCGATGGTTCGGGACGCCTGGGAGATTTTAAATATCAATGACATTCTGATTGGTACGATCAGTGAGGATAGCATGGGCAAGGCCATGCTTCGCCGCTTGTTGCTGGGTTCGTTGTTGCCACAAGGCTATGATGTTCTTGTTGGTGAAAATAAAGTGGCGGATTATAAGCAACGTTTTTCCCTTTTCGGCTATGTGATGGATTTGGACTTCTCTTCCGATAAAGGGCAGCAGTTAGATCGGCGGCTTGGATTGGCAGCTGCCATCCTGCTTGGGACAATTGAAGGGAGACAATCCGGTTAAGCTGATCTTGAAGCACGTTTGAAAGTATACATATCCTACTATGGCATCAGGATGGCGGGAACGGTCTGATTGACGGTAAGAGCAAGAATGTTAGTCCGCGCAATAAGGGCCGCTCCATCCTGATGCTTTCATATTCCCATCCATTATTTCGATGATCCGTGAGAAGGTATAATTTAACCATGAGCAATTAAGAATCTTTCGTGAGAAATTATCGATTAGGGTTTGACGAAATGGGAAGAAAAGCCTTATTTGCTGGTTTAGTTGTAGATGAGTATGACCAACCCACTGAGGTTGTTTATGTTGGAGGCGAGGCGCTCTATGTGGTGAACGATGATGGCTTTCGACGACATATTCAAAGCGAATATGTTGATCGACAGGTGCTTAACCATCTCAGGGATCTCATGTCGGGCCATGAGGATTTAATCACTGAGGGAACAATGAAAATGATTGGACAGGAGGATATTTTCACCAGGGCCATGATCGAAACCTCTTTGAAAAACGTGGAAGCTCAATTCGATGCTTTAATCGAACAGGGTTTGCCAGAGGAAGCGCAGGCCTGGTTAGGTATGCTTGGGTTTAAGGTTATGATCGATCTCCATGGGGATGTCATTGAAGTCATTCAGCCCAGTGAATCGGGAGAATCAAACGAGTAATTTCCATATTGAATAACGTGTATTCCAAACGGTTTCCACACCTATGGGAGGTTTTCGATGGGTTATTCACATTTCGTTTCTCTGGCATGGCTTGTGCCAATACTTCTCTAATGGATATGTAGTAAAATGAAACGATCAATATTTTTATGAGGGATGCAGGTGAGTTTATCTGAATATATTCTTGATGTGGATGAAGCAACCTTTGATTCGGACGTGCTTCTCCGATCTCATGAGCTGCCCGTGGTGGTGGATTTCTGGGCGCCATGGTGTGGGCCTTGCCGTATCTTAGGACCAATGCTCGAGCGATATGCAATTGAAGCAGGCGGCTCTTTTCTGCTAGCGAAAATCAATGTAGATAAGAATCCCAATTTAGCCATTCGATATGGGGTTCAGGGTATTCCTGCCGTGAAGGCTTTCGTGAATGGTGAGGTCAAAACTCAATTTGTCGGAGCTCAGCCAGAATCCCTGGTTCGTCGTTTCATTCAGGAGTTGGCGCCCAGCGAGGCGGATCGCGCCGTAGAGAAGGGAAATAGCCTGCTTGCGACAAGACATTGGGCCGAGGCAGAGGCAGCTTTTCGAGAGGTTTTTGAGAAGGATGAGACCAATGCTGCGGCTGCTTTGGGGCTCGTGAAGAGCTTATTGATGCAGGGGCATGCTCAAGACGCCAATTCAATTCTTGAGAACTTCCCGGCTGGAACCGAGTGGGCAGCAGCTGAACGACTTAAGCCCCTGGCGAAGTACATGGCAGATGTGGAGGGGAATGGACCACATCCGGAGGATGACCCCATCGCAGCAGAATTTTATCAGGCTGCGCGTTTGATCGTACGCGGCAACATCGCTGCAGCCATGGATGGATTGTTGGATATCCTTCGTCAGGATAAACATTATCGCAAAGGACAACCGAAAGGGGTCTTACTGGCGCTGTTTGAACTGCTTGGGAATGATGATCCGATGACCCGCGAATACCGAGACGAATTGGCCTCTATCCTTTTCTAAGAAAGTCAAACTTCTGAAACCGGGATCACTGCCCGGTTTTATTTTTGCGGGGAGGGTTAATTCCATTCCGGATTATTAGAGTTGGCCGGATATTTTTTATTAGAGTGAGTTCATTCCCAATTAGATTAATCTTCCTCAGCCATCCAATCGGATCGATAGCAAGATTGCATTTTTCTGAGAAGAATAGCCTGCCCTGAATGTTTCTACTTGAAAACCCTGAATTCCCCCACCAGCAGATACTCAAGACGAGAGCAAGGTCCCACATAGACCTTGTAAAGGATCGGCTCTACGATCCATTTTGATTGGGAGGGATCATAATAGGCCAGATCTTGCGCGGAGAGCGTAAAGGTCAAACGCCGCGTTTCGCCAACCTTTAATTTAATTTTTTGAAATCTTTTTAATTCGCGGATAGGTCTTTCTACTTGAGAGCCCTCATATCCTACATAGAGCTGGGCCACTTCCTCGCCAGGGTACCCTCCAGCATTACTTAAGTCGACATGAATTTCTATGCTGCCATTTACAGGGCACTTATCCTGGGAAAGGTGCAAGTTGCTATATTCGAAGTTCGTGTAACTGAGACCAAAGCCAAAGGGAAAGGCAGGTTCGTGTTCTTCCTTATTGAGCAAGCGATATCCATGCAGATATCCATATTCGATCGTCTCAGCATCCTTGTTAAAGAAGGGCAAATGCTCAGTGGATTTGGGGAATGTGCAAGGCAATTTCGCACTGGGGTTGACGTCCCCAAAAAGGATGTCCGCCAAAGCGTGACCGCCCTCCATCCCCACATACCAAGCCATCAGGATTGCGGGAACCCTGGCCCTCCAGCTTTCGGTGATGATGGCGCTGCCTCCAATCATGACGACGACGGTGTTGGGGTTGACCGAAGCGATGGCTTCAATCAGTTTCTCATCCTTCCTGGATAAGGTGAGTTGATTGCGGTCGCCGCCTTTAGTAAACCACATGAATCGAATGTACTCGCCTTCGTCCTGATGAGTATAGCCAACGATGACGATGGCGATTTCCGCTTCTTGGGCAGCTTTCATCGCTTGTCGAAGCCGATGCCCCGCTTGATAAAGCACCTCCACCTGATCACCAAGAGCCGCTTTTATGCCATCTAAAGGCGTGACCACATAAAGCGCACGAACCATGCTGCTACCTTTGTCACCGGTGTTCGCCTTATTGGCAAGATGGCCGATGACGGCAATGCGTTTTACCTTGGATCGATCGATGGGTAAAAGGCAATCGTTTGTAGGCAATCGAGGATCGTTCTTGAGCAGCACAATCGACTTTTGAGCTGCTTCGCGCGCCAGGGCGCGATGGCGTTCGCTTAGGACGGCATCAGAAGTATAGCGTTCGGGTTCGCCTATTTGAGTGAATCGGATCTTTTGCCGTAGGATTCTCAACACAGCTTCATCGATCATTTCCTCGGGTACTTGCCCTACTTCCACGAGTTTCTTCAGCTTCTTTCCATAATGCATGGTGAAGGGCATTTCGATATCCAAACCAGCCCTGGCTGCCGCGTCGCCATCCCGAATGCCGAACATGAAGTCGGAGATGACAAAGCCGTCGAACTTCCATTCCTGCTTGAGGATCTCACGAAGCAGGCGTGAATTGTGGCCACAGTATTGGCCATTGACTTTATTGTAGGCACTCATCACTGCAGAGGCGCCCTCGTCAATGCAGCGTTTGAAGTGGGGCAAGTAGATCTCGCGCAAGGTTCGTTCGTCGATACGAACATCCACTTTAAAGCGAGTATTCTCGATGCTGTTGCAGGCGTAATGTTTAATGCAGGCCATGATGTGCCGCTGGACCCCGCGTACGAGGGCAGCGCCCATCTCGCCAAGATGATAGGGATCCTCGCCATAAGTCTCCTGGGCACGTCCCCAGGCGGGATGGCGGAGAAGGTTGATACAAACGCCGCCGAAAAAATTTGCTCCCTGGGTGCGCGCCTCAACACCGATTGCATCGCCGATGCGCTCCTCCAGGTCAATATCCCAGGAGGCGCCCCGCGCCATGGAAACCGGGAAACAACTGGAGTGGTACATCACCACCCCGCGTGGGCCATCGCTGAAGCGTATTCCGGGAATGCCCAAGCGCAGGTTTTCCCCAGCGGGAAGCGGTCTTAGGTTATAGCCGTAAAGCATTTGTATGCTGCCCCGAAAAAGAGGTGTATCTCCCGACATGTGGGCGATCTTCTCATCAAGGCTCATTTGGTCGAGGATTCCCCTTGCCAAAGCTTCAATCTCCGTCCTTGTCCGTTTATTTTCAGTTTCTAAGTTTCCCCAGAATCCCGGTACCAGTTTGCTGCCAGCCATCACGGTCCCTCTCTCATCATTCCAATTGTTCTCTTTTTGAAGCAAGTCGCCAAGCAGTATTATAGTTTGCTTTCTGGTCTATAGGATGGAACTATTTGCAGAACTGCAATGTCAAAGTCATTGGGCGCCTAACACGAGGTATCAGAAAGCTTGTTGCGCGCGAAGCCCTGCTCTCGATCCGTCCCGTCCTATCCCCACTATCTTTAGCAACATATTTCATTACAAGGATATTAATGGACTTAAGGGGTCAAATTTGGAATATATAATAGTATACTTATCAAGAGAATAATCTTTGCGAGGTTAAGATGAAGACAGAAATTTCGACACTCGGCGGTGGATGTTTCTGGTGTCTTGAAGCCATTTATGATCAGCTCCAGGGCGTGGAAGAAGCGGTTTCCGGCTATGCCGGCGGGCATGTACCCCAACCCAGTTACCAAGCGGTATGTACGGGTACGACAGGTCATGCCGAAGTAGTTCAGCTTACTTTCGATCCGGAACACATTTCGTATAAGGAAATTCTGCAAGTCTTCTTCACCATTCATGACCCAACCACGCTCAATCGACAAGGAGCGGATGTCGGGCCTCAGTATCGCTCGATCATCCTCTACCATGGGCCCGAACAACGGGCAATGGCGGAAGAGGTCATGGCTGAAATCGAAGCCGAGAAGATATGGGATGCCCCTTTGGTGACCGAATTGCAGCCCTTTAATGTGTTTTACCCTGCAGAGGATGAACATCAGGAATATTTCCAACGCAATCCTTCTGCGGGTTATTGTCGGGTGGTGATTGCGCCGAAGGTGGCCAAGTTTCGCCAGAAATTCATGCAACAGCTTAAAGACCAGTGAGCATGGGAGTACCTTGCGAACCGAGTTGGTTGGCTGCCGATCCACGAATAAGCAGAGGCTATTCTGGGCAAGGATTTTGTTATGATATGCCCCTGGCGTAGATTTTTTAGGGGGATACTATCCAATTGCCATAGTCTGATAATAAATGAAGCTGGGCTTTCAAGCGCCGATAATAAAAAAGCAGCTCTATAAGTAAGAGCCGCTTTGGCAAATATGGGGCGGGAGGGAGTCGAACCCACACGCTCTTGCGAGCAGAGGATTTTAAGTCCCCGGCGTCTGCCAATTCCGCCACCGCCCCATAACGTGATTCTATTCCTGACTGGGAGGGCGTCAAGCCTTTTCACCCAGGTCATTCAAAGGCAAATTGATAGAGATGTGCAACAAGAGCTAAAGGAGAAATCCATCATCGAGAGGGCTGGAATGCAGGTATTGACTTCCCAGCACAAGCGCGGGGCATGCCCCGCCTGGCTGTTGATGAGATTGCGACGAGGTTCTGCGCATAGCCAATTATGGTAGGATTCAGGATTTGGCGAAATGAAGGTCACTGGTTTTAGAGTTAAAATTGCACGGGTGAGTCAAAGGCCCGAAAAATCTCGCTATGGTAGAATTCGGTGCGAGAGGTATTAAGAAGGATGCTAAAGTCACTGGCAAAACTAATCGGGGGCGACCCCATTGCCCGCCGTCTTGAGGAATATTCTCAGAGGATTCAAGCGATTAACGCGCTCGAGAATCAGATGCACTCTCTTTCGGATGAGGCCTTGAAGGCGAAAACCGATCAATTTCGATCGCGACTGGCGGAAGGGGAGTCGCTTGACGATATCTTGTATGAGGCTTTCGCGGTGGTGCGGGAGACCTCCATTCGAACGATTGGTCTCAGGCATTTTGATGTGCAACTCATTGGAGGGATCGTCCTGCACGAAGGGACAATCGCCGAGATGCGCACTGGTGAGGGGAAAACCCTTGTGGCTACCCTGCCGATCTATTTGAATGCACTGGAAGGAAAAGGTGTGCATTTGGTGACGGTAAACGATTACCTTGCCCGTCGTGATGCGCGCTGGATGGGACCGATCTTTGATTATCTGGGATTGACCGTTGGCGTATTACAGGAAGCAGCGCGCACGGAAGGGGGGCGTAAGGCATTTCTTTATGATCCCGGTCGTGAGTCAGTACAGGAGGATGTCCACCAACTTGGATTGGTGGATCGAAAACAAGCTTACGCTGCCGATGTAACCTATGGCACCAATAACGAATTCGGTTTCGATTATCTGCGGGATAACATGGCGCGTCGATTGGAGGATCGTTCTCAACACGGCCATCATTACGCGATCCTCGACGAGGTGGATAACATTTTAATCGATGAGGCGCGTACGCCTCTGATCATTTCCGGGCCCTCACATGAGGATCCTGAACTATATATTCGTATGGCGCAAGTCGTGACGCAATTCCGTCCGGAGGATTTCGAAATCAACGAACGTGATCGCACGATTGCGCTGACCGAAATTGGCGAGGATCATGTCGAGAGACTCTTGGGAATGCCTTTACGCGATCCGGATCGGCCAGAGGACATCACCCCGGAGCAGGCGCGCTTGCTTGGACATCTCGAACAGGCGATGCGAGCTCAATTTCTGTTCAAGCGAAATAAGGATTATGTGGTTCAGGGTGGTCGTGTGATCATTGTTGATGAGTTCACCGGTCGTATGATGGCAGGCCGTCGCTGGTCGGATGGATTACATCAGGCTGTTGAGGCGAAGGAGAATGTACGCGTCCGACAGGAAAATGTGACTTATGCCACCATCACCCTGCAGAACTATTTCCGTAAGTATGAAAAACTGGCAGGCATGACCGGCACTGCATTAACCGAGGCTGAGGAATTCAACAAAATCTATGGCGTCGATGTGATCCCTTTGCCCACCAATTTGGATTATATCGCCATGCAGCCCGACTCAAACCTCGAGGAGGCGGAGTATCGCGAAAATGGGAATAAATTTTCGTACTATGCTCGCCAGGATGATCCGGAACAAGTCCCAATTTTTTGGAAGCGCAAGGACTATCCGGATATCGTCTATCGCGCACAAGAAGCGAAATTACGTTCTGTTACGATGGAAATCCTCAAGCGACATGTCAGGGGACAGCCCTTATTGGTCGGCACCACTTCGGTTGAGTTATCGGAGCGGCTTTCCGGGCGCCTGAAAGCGGAATTCCTACGTCGTCTGGCGAATGTGACCATCCTTCGAGACGCTTATTTAGAGACGCATGGCATCCCGGATGATGGCATGCGCGTAGATGCGATTGTGCCATTATACGAATCCATCGAGACACTGAATAGTACTGTTGTAAGGCAGTTCGCCCGCGAGCTGGGCGTTTCTTTAAGCCCAACGCGACCTGAGAATCTGGAACGATTGGGCGCTATCCTTGGGCTCGAAGCGGAGCATTTCCCTTCCCTCTCCCAAGTACTGGAAGGCGGGATTCGGCACAATGTCTTGAATGCCAAGAAGCATGATGAGGAATCACGCATAATTGCCGACGCAGGGGCACTGGGTGCAGTAACGATTGCGACCAATATGGCCGGGCGAGGTGTTGATATCAAATTGGGCGGCGAGATTGCCGAGGAAGTCTTGGCAGCGGTGAACCGTGTCCTTCGCAGGGCGGGAGAGGAGGAACCTGAAAACCTAAATATGGCCGAGCGATTAGAAGCCTTTGAAGGATTAGATCGTGATGCCATTGGGATTTACGAGGGGGAGATCAACCTCTTCCGCAACTTCATGGAGGAGGAGAAACGCGTTCGGGAAGTTGGCGGTTTGCATGTATTGGGATCTGAGAGACACGAGGCTCGAAGAATTGACAATCAATTGCGGGGACGCTCTGCCCGTCAAGGGGACGCGGGTTCTTCCCAGTTTTTCCTTTCTCTGGAAGATGATTTGATGCGATTGTTCGGTGGTGTTCAAGTATCAGGTCTGATGCAACGCTTGAATATCGATGATGCCGTGCCCATAGCGCATAATCTTGTCAATCGCACCATCGAACAGGCACAGACAAGGGTTGAGGGAGCCAATTTCGACACTCGTAAGCATCTACTTGAGTATGATGATGTCCTCAATCAACAACGTGAGGTGTTCTATAATCAGCGCAACCGGGTTTTTGCAAAGGAAGCGTTGCTTGAGGATATCGACGAAATGCTGGTTTTTGAGGCTCGCCGACGTGTCCAGGCAGCTATGGATGACCCCGATGGATCATGGAAGTTGCTCGCCTGGTTGGAAGAGGCGCAGCCAACATTCAATTTGGATGGAGAGAATCCCTATCCTTCCTTCATGCTGCGTCTGTTGCGGGAGGATTTGTCGGAGGCAAAGCGCGATTTAAAAACCTTGCGCGAGGCACTCCTCAACCTGGCTTCGCAAGCGCTTGAAGCCCAATATGTCCATCTTGAACGCTCTATTAGTGAGCAGATGAGAAGGGCAGTAGAACGCCTCGAGGATCAAGTTCGACAACGGGTTGAGATGGCGGAGTTGGCAATCGAGGGCGCGGAGATTGAAGCAGAGGAGCAAGGAGCTGAGCTCGAAGGGCAGGAACTTGTGCGCGCGGTTGAGGCCGCGGTCGGCCTGCAAATCCGACTCGATCAAGGGGATGGTTCAAAAGGGGAAGTGGATGTCAGACGATTGAGGAAGATGATTCCCGAGCTGGTTGAGGCGAGCTTGGGACTGCGCGTATGGGCTGGGCTTGTACAAGCGGTCGAACGCCGTTTAGGGGAGAATCTCCCTATTCAAACCTCCCTCCCGATGCCGATTGACTGGGATCAGGCCGAGACGCTCCTACTGGATGCTCTCCATCGTGCCTGGGATCAACGCACAGAGCGGTTGCAGGAGGAGATTTCACGAGATTTGGAAGTGGCCTTAAAGAGAGACCCGATTACAGATGCGTTTATGATTCAACTCTTGGTGATGATGAGTTATAGTCAGCGGACATTTTTCGATCGTAAGACCCATCAGAAACGTGCTGTCACTCTCCCCAGACTCTCTTATGCAAATACCGCTGCCAGACTCGTTGAAGGGATTGACGCCGAGGATTTAAAAGAAAAGATCGTCGATCACTTAAAAGGCGCCCAGATGGCAATCCAAAGGCTTCTTGGTCAGGGAGAGATCACCCGATTGAGCAACAGTCGATTAGAGGATCTGGATGTACGGATTCAGACCTGGCTTAGAAGCACCCTCGATGAGGAGATTTTCAGGGAAATCGTCTCTGCGGGTGAATTCGGGTCTATCCCTGATGATTTAAAAGTGCCCTTGGAACATGCATTGGGGCAATTTCAGCTCACAGAAGCCTACCGTGGATTGCTGCTTTCTGTCGGTGATCGCCACTGGGTAGAGTATCTGACGCAAATCGAGGCGCTCCGCACTTCGATCGGTCTTGAAGCCTATGCTCAAAGAGACCCCCTGGTTCAATACAAGAGCCGCGCATTCGATATGTTTCAAGAACTGCTTTCTGATGTGCGCGCCGATGTGGTTTCACGTATGTTCCGATTTCAAGTTTCTACTCCTTCAGCGGCTGTCGGGTCTCGATCGCGACCCGCTCCAGTCGCTATAGAAGCGAAAGCAGAATCTTCGGAGAAACAGAAGCATAAGCGTAAACGAAGGCGTTAATGGGGATGATGAACCACCATTGGATACTCTCGAAAGCATCTTTCATGAATTGAATCAATTATTGTGCGTTCTTAAACATCTGAAGAAGCATGGGTGTCACATGTTGGAAGTCCTCGAGATAATGCCTAAAATCGATCTTCATCGCCATCTTGAAGGTTCTTTTCGCCTATCTACCCTGCTGGAAGTGGCGAAACAAGAAGGGATCGATCTTCCCTCTAAGGCGCTTACCCTTCAAGATCAAGTACAGATTGCTGCAACGGATCCCAGGACGTATCAAAAATTCCTATCAAAATTTAAGACGTTGCGGAAATTCTATCGTTCACCTAGGCTTATCCAACGTTTCGTTTGTGAGGCGATTGAGGATGCGGCAAAGGATCAGATCAAGTACTTGGAATTGTTTTTTACTCCGGCAGCACTTGCCAATGCTTGTGATTTTCCATTAGGAGAGGTTGTGGATTGGGTGCTTGAGGCCGCCGAGGGGGCATCTGATGAGACTGGGATCACGGTCAACTTGATTACTAGCGTCAATCGACATGAAACTGTCGTGCTCGCAGAAGAGGTGGTCGATATCGCACTGCAGCATTTGGATAGTGGGATCGTGGGATTGGATCTCTCCGGAAATGAGGCTGATTTCTCTTCAGAGCCATTCGAAGGGCTTTTTCGCGATGCGCAGGCTGCTGGTCTGAGGATTACTGTTCATGCAGGCGAGTGGGCAGGAGCAGAGTCGGTCAGTTATGCCCTTGAGCGGTTGGGAGCTGAAAGGATCGGCCATGGAGTCCGAATATTAGAAGATAAAAATGTCGTGGCGATCGCAAGGGAAAGAGGAGCATATTTTGAGGTGTGTCTCACGAGCAATCTTCAATCCGGCGTGATCCCCTCTTTGGCGGAGCACCCTCTGCCGGAGATGATACAAGCCGGTTTGCAGGTGACATTAAACACGGATGATCCGGGGATTTCCAAGATCACGCTAACGCATGAATATCATCTAGCCATTGAGGAATTGGGGTTGTCCCAAGTTACGTTAGTTGCCCTGATCATGACTGCAGCCAAGGCGGCTTTCCTCGAAGATCGAAAGAAGAAAGCCCTTGAAACCAGCCTCGAGGAAGCATTCTTCTCCTTCAAGAACGAATAAATGCGGATCGGTGATTTATCCTTCCAGCTCCTCTCTGATGGCAACGTCCATATGGATGTGGGAGGGGTGTTTGGACTGGTTCCTCCGGTCCTATATAAGCGTTATATCCTGCCGGATGATACTCATCGTGTAGCCATGATTCTCAATTGCATGCTGATCCAATCAAGGGGAAAAACGATCCTGGTTGATACGGGCCTAGGTGAGAAATTAATTCAGAGTGAATGGGAGGAGTGGAATTTAGAGCGGCCACGGGGCGGATTAGTAACGAAGCTGAACCGGCTGGGCATTTCACCAAGTGACATTGATATTGTGATCGATACCCATCTACACTCCGATCACTGTGGCGGAAATACCCGCATGGAGGCAGAGCAGGTTCTGGCTACCTTTCCTAATGCCTGCTATTGGGTTCAACGGATTGAATGGGCGGACTTCAGTTATCCAGATGCACGTACGCGATCTGTCTATGCTGCTGATAATTTCACGCCGATCCTGCAATCGGGTCAGGCGAGGCTCTTGCATGGAGATACTGAGGTGACGGATCAAGTGCGTTGTGTGGTAACACCTGGGCATACGCGAGGCCATCAGTCTGTGATGTTGAAGTCTGGAGATTGGTACGGTCTTTTCGTTGGCGATATGGCATCGTATGCCATCCATATGGTACGAACGCCGTGGCTTACTGCCTATGATGTCGATCCATTGCGCAATATCGCTACAAAAGAACGTTGGCAGCGATGGGCGTTAGAACGCGATGCAACCCTCTTCTTTCAACACGACCCTTTGTTGCCAGTGGCCCGTTTACGCTTAGAAGGTGATTCCCTCTCTACTGAACCCGTCGAAGTGGAAGTCGATTAGACTAACCTTTCTCCCACTCGTTTACTGCTTCACGAATGAGTCGCCGGATCCCTTCATAGGGTACTTCATTGATCGCAAAACTCTCAACTCCTATGAGAACCCTGACATCACCTCGCGGTCCTTCCAATAAACGGACAGCACGTTGTTCACCTTCCAGGGTAGCAAGTTTACGTTCTAAAATTTGATTGATCTGTTCAACCATGCTTTGTGGACCGAGGGCAGCCTTTGACCCCGATGCGGGATCAGGAGGTTTAGCAGGGCTTGGAGGCCGTCGATCTGGAGCGTTTCTAAGCCATGCTGCCAAGTCGGAAGATAGTTTTTCAATTTGAGACCAGTGAGGCGAATTGAATAATTCGGAGGGAGATGAAAATTTCCTATCCCCCATGCGGATTAATAAGCGTCCGGTTGTCTCTTCTCGATAGAAGGTGGCGATGTGTTGATATTCCTCCCCATCCGCACTTGTTTTAGAGGCTGTGATCTTGTCCTCATGGCTGTCAGGTTGATTCGAGTTTATTAAAGACACTGTCTTAACTCCCATAAGATTATTCTGGTTAGTGATTTTATCTGCTGCAGAGAATCCCATTTTCTCGCCATCGGATTGCGAATACGGCAGCCCAGATGGTTCCGTAATTCTTTTGGAGTCAACCGGTGAGATCGATAAAGATTGGTTTCCTCTTGTTGGAGGTGATCCTGCTGCTGTTTGCGAGGGTTGCTTCGTTCCATGAATGTTCAGATAGACGGCAACACCGATTGCAACAAAAGCAAGCCCAAGGATAACGAAAATGTATCCCAACAAGGATGTATCCCCTGCTGTCATGTCTTTTTCTCCGATTGGCAAATCGGACAGAAGTGCGTTCCGCGTTGACCTACGACGATTCGCTCAATGGGTGTCGAACATTCGGGACAAGGTTCTCCGGTCCTTTGGTAAACGCGGAATTGATTTTGGAAGTTGCCGCCGCGGTAGACCCAATCGATACTGGCGCCATTATGCTGCAATCCTGCCAACAAGGCGTTCCGGATCCCTTGCCAGAGATCGTAGATTTGTTTTGATGTAAGTAAATCGCTGCGGGTCATCGGGTGAATCCGGGCGAGATGCAGTGCTTCATCTGTATAAATATTGCCCAAACCTGCAATGAAGGTCTGATCCATCAATAAAGGTTTGATAACGCGCTTCCTCCTGGATAGGCGATTTTCAAGGTCTACAGCAGTGAAATTGGGATCGAGCGGCTCTGGACCCAACTTTTTTGTGATGATCTCCGGGTTTTCATGATAAAAAATCTTACCGAATTTGCGCGCATCCGAGAAACGAAGTTGCCAATCGTCTTCCAAGTAAAAGACCGTATGCTCGTAGGGACCCCGTGGTGTTGCTGCTGGGAGAAGGTAGAGATCGCCACTCATGCGCAGATGGATCAGCATGGATCCACAATCGAGGGGAATCACGATGAACTTGCCCCGACGTTGCACATCAGAAATCACACGCCCTCTGATTTTTTGTCGAAAGATGGAAGCCGACGGTTGAGCGATGTGGCGTGGCCATAGAATAGAAACGCCTGTAATCTTTTTACCGGGGAGAGGAGGCGTATCAATGCCGTCTCTTAGTCGTCGGGCGATGATTTCCACTTCTGGCAACTCAGGCATTAAGTGAATTCCATTGAGTGGAGGATATCCATGATGAGCATCATCTTGTTTGTGCTTCCCCGAACTACCTTAAATTAGGACCGTCATAGATTGCCGTGAAGACCATTCCTTTCTTCACAATCCTCAAAAGGATCAACAGAAACTGGTGCGAAAAAATTCTCGTGATTTTACGCTGGATACCCGCCATCCATGGCTGGGATCGGTGTGGATTAAGATTCTTGGAAAAGCGTCCCAGTGCCTGGCTTGCCCTCGAAAGGACGTTTAAAAACTATGGAGAGGCCAGTTTGACCAGGAGTGAAACTGACGATTTCCCAACCCCTTAAACCTGCTTCTCGGCAATACTCAGCGATGCTCGGTCCTTTTTGCCAGTCTTTTAATTCCTTTCCGTTGACATACTTCGGACGCCAATCTTCCACGAATATATCACCGCATTTCACGAAAAGATATTCCCATTTTTGCATAGCAGCCTCCTCAAGAAAAAATAATAGAAGGCATCGATGACCATGTGGATTTCCCATGGTATAGCCCCACCATCATAGCAACTCTAGGGATATTGGGCAAGTGCGGTAATCGCATGTTTACAGTAAATGGGATGCGTTTTTTCCGAGGGTTCATCTCCTGTTATTGCTCTGCGTTGGAGATAATCACGGAGATGTTATTCGGGAATGTGAAGGCTGTGTTCCTGCCAGAGGCTTACGGATTGGCTACATCTTGACGAAATATCTCGATGCTGTCGACCTCTGGAGATATGTTTTGCAGCTTAGCGTACGATGATTAGGTCCTCGATTTGAGACAGTTTTGACGGACCGATGCCAGAAACGAGAAGCAGATCTTCAAGCGCATTGAAAGGACCATTTTTTTGCCGATATTCAATGATCTTGGCAGCCAGGCTGGGTCCAATTCCGGGAAGGCTTTCTAATTCGAGGGCGTCGGCTGTGTTGATGTTAATTTCCTTCGATGACGTTTGAAGCGTGGATCGCAAAGGCGGAGGAGTCGGAGTATCTTCACTAACCGTGCCAATATGGATTTCTTGACCATCCAATACAGGCGCTGCCAGGTTATGAGGTTCCAATATGGCCTCTGGCAACGTACCGCCAGCGCAATCGAGAGCATCTTGGACAATCGAACCCGGAGCTAGCAAATATATGCCAGGTTGAAAGACAGCTCCACTGACATATACCCGCAGCGGCACCTGAGTCGGTAATGGCAACAATTCGATCGGAGTTCCACGAGGCTTGGCTTTGACGAGCTCGATCAAACCAGCTGCCAATAGTCCAATCAAAAGACCGGCGAAGAGAAGCAGGGCGCGTTGAGCAAGTTTCATCCCCCACCTTGATACAGGACAATTGAATTATAAGCCAGTATACGTAAAGGATCAAACTCGATATAATCATGGCAATGGCACCGATGTTTTCTGGCTCTGGCGACGATGGTTTTACGGACCTTTTGGGAAAAGGGCGGGTCAAGAAATGCGATCTACAGCCCGAGGCCTATGGTTCAGTCGATGAAGCGTCTGCGGTCTTGGGATTGGCAAGATCCTTGGCATGTCATGAGGGAATGCATGATATCGTGATCCAGATTCAGCAAGATCTGCACGATCTCATGGCTGAGCTGGCTGCCAGTCCTGAGGCGGTAGATCGATTCCGACGCCTGGACCAAGAGCGGGTGAGGTGGCTCGAGGGATTGATGGATCGCTATGGCCGGGAGGTCCCTATCCCCCAAGAATTTATATATGCGGGGGAAACAACCAGCGCAGCGATTTTTGATCTGGCGCGGACTGTAGTGCGCCGCGCAGAACGGGCAGTTGCACGACTGCATTTCGAAGGGGAAATCGAGTATCCCTATCCTTTGATCTACCTGAACCGGTTATCCTCCCTTTGTTTCCTTCTGACATTGGTCGAGGATCAAGAGAAGGGGTCGACGTACACCGCTCCCATCAAGGATTCTGAAAAATGATTGGGACCATGATCAACATCGGGACAGTCGTGCTGGGAGGAGTGATTGGGCTGTTCTTCGGAGGTTATCTGCCTCCACGTTTTCGAGACACCGTAATCTCAGGCTTGGGTCTCTTTACTTTTGCGATAGGAATTAAATTATTTCTTGAAACCCATAATGCGATGATCGCAGTTGGAGCCATATTGATTGGAGGGTTATTAGGGGAATGGTGGAACATCGAAGCTTTCCTGCAGACCCTGGGAGCGAAGTTGGAGTCGCGCTTTGCTTCAAGGGAAGAGGATCAACTTGGAGACAGACGTTTTATACGAGGATTTCTCACCGCGACGTTGCTATTTGAAGTGGGACCAATGACCATTTTGGGCGCAATTCAAGACGGTCTCAGCGGGGATTACAGTCTGCTGGCGATTAAGTCGGTCATGGACGGATTTGCAGCTTTCGCGTTGGCTTCAGCTTTGGGGGTTGGGGTTCTTTTTTCGGTATTGGGGATTCTGATTTACCAGGGAGGAATCACCCTGCTCGCAGCGCAAGCGCAAGCGATACTGTCCGAGGCGATGATCGCCGAGCTGACCGCAGTGGGTGGGGTATTGCTGCTGGGACTGGCGATTGGCAGTCTGCTAGAATTGCGCCCGATAAAGACCGGGAATTTACTCCCTGCGATCGTTGTAGCCCCTTTGATTGTCTGGGTCATCGAAATCATTAGTAAATAATGGATATTGCTTTTCCATACGATGCTGTACTTTGGAACTTGGCAAGATTCCCGCAACAGCTGAATAATCTCAAGAATATTGATTGATCCTGTTTTGGCCTGTTTCAAGAAGCGATTTGAAATCCCGAATTATCCCTTTTGAAAGCGGTATTATTTTTGCCAGAATTCGCGAGTCGGAATCGAGGCGTATGGCACTTATTGCAGAAGTAGGTTTATTCTGCCCCGATGGCTGCCAGAGCGGCTTCGATCTCCTGTTGAAAGAAGTCAATACGGTAAGCTCCTACAACCAACTTCCCATTGATTAGGAAGCTGGGGGTCCCATGGATACCAGCAGCTTCCCCATCAAAGCGATCTTTCTCCACATCTTCTTTGTAACGCCGTTCCTCAACACATTGTTCAAATCCGACCGAGTCAAGGCCAATTGCATCAGCAAAGGCCTTAAGGCGAGGTCTGCTCAAGGCATCTGGATCGCTTAGATTTTGGTTGGCGAAGAGAATATCATGGTATTCCCAGAATTTTCCTTGTTCCGCAGCGCATAGACTGGCTTCAGCAGCCGCAATGGAGGGCGAATAAAGAGGAAAATGCCGGAAAAGAAAGTAGACCTTTCCCGTCTTGACATATTGCTCCATGATTTCGAGCTCGGTCGTCTCGGCAAAACGTTTGCAATGGCCACATTCGAAATCGGCGAAACCCTCGATCTTCACAGGGGCACTCGGGTCTCCCATCCCGATTCCAGCCGTCATGGGACGGTTGATGGTTAAAGGGAGAACAATTTTCTGTAAGTAAGGCAACAGGATGATGGCCGCGATGACCAAAGTCACCCCACCCAGGAAAAGGTAGAGTGTCACTCGTTGTCGAATTTGTCGTCTACGGCGTTTTTCACGCAATTCAGCGCGTTTGCTCATTGATCTATCCTGAATAAAATTATAAGTAAGTTTACCATAATTGTTTAATATCTTTTATACTGTTGTCCATCCGTTTCCAGCCAAAAGGCTACTCATGTTCGCACCTGCATCATTTTATCGGAAGAAGCGCCAGGAGAAAAGTGCCCTAATATTCATTTTTCCCTCGGTCAATTCAGAAATAACCAGGTAGAATATAATTAATGGAGTTCACCTCCAATGTAACCTGAAAGGAGTCTTATCATGACCGGATTGTTAGGTCTTCCGATTATCCTTCTCGTTCTATTTCTCCTCACCTTGCTCGCATCAGCGGTGAAGATCGTTCAGGAGTACGAGCGAGGAGTCATCTTCCGCTTGGGTCGCCTGATAGGCGCGAAAGGACCAGGATTGTTCTTTATTATCCCCCTCATTGACCGGATGGTTAAGGTGGATTTGCGAGTAGTCACCTTGGATATCCCCTCGCAGGAGGCCATCACCCGTGATAACGTGACCATGAAAGTTAATGCGGTGGTCTTCTTTAGAGTGGTCGATCCCAGCGCCGCGGTCGTCCAGGTGGAGGATTATAAGCGGGCGACCTGGAACATCTCACAAACCACCTTACGCAATGTGCTCGGTCAATCCGAATTGGACGAACTGTTGTCCAATCGGGAGGAAATCAACAAAAAACTCCAGCATATTATTGATGAAACCACTGAGCCATGGGGAATCAAGGTGGGGATCGTTGAGGTCAAGGATGTCGAACTACCGCAAAGTATGCAGCGAGCGATGGCAAAGCAGGCGGAGGCTGAACGCGAGAAGAGAGCCAAGCTCGTCCACGCCCAGGGTGAGTTCGCGGCTGCACAGACACTCGCGGATGCTGCGAATGTCATGTCGGAAAACCCTGTTTCGGTTCAGTTGCGCTACCTGCAGACCTTGACAGAAATCTCCGTCGAGAAGAACAGCACGATCATCTTTCCAGTGCCGATCAACATTTTCGAAAAAATCTTTGGGCAAGAGGAGAGAACTAAGGCGAAATAGGAAAAGAGTTTATTGTATCGACCAGAAATGAACAAGGAATTAGAAGGCCATCTCACCAGAGTAGCGGGTTGCTGTCAACCCTCGAGCTTTAATGGATTGTACTAGCTGGTAATTCAATTAATATCGCTACGAAGGGATTGCATTTCTATTCTCTTGTTGAAGGTATACAGTTGATTGGCTCGTCCAATCGCGGAGAGATCACCGGATCATCTGACGGATGAACGAGGTGCAAAGGGATCCCTCCATGGCAATCCGATTGAAATTCGATCGACCTTTTTACCATCGCCTTATCGACTGGAAAAACCCTGGGAAGAACATCCTATTCGCTCTCTCCAGGGTTTTCTGATTTTTGCTGCCTTAATGACGGATTTGAGTGACTGCAAGTTAGATGAAAACCAGCCGTGGAAGAGATCGAGATGCAAAAGTTATTGTTAAAGTTGGAGATCCAATTTCTTGAGAAAGGTGCATGGGTGCTGATTTTTCCTAAAAGATCAACTTATTCGCTTGATCATGTTTCAGCGAATATTTGTAACTGCTCAGCTCCTTCTGGCTAAGCTGGCTTCATGCCTGACCGTTATATCTTCTTTATCCTTCCCTTCAGGTCGAGCTTTCCCTCCCACAACGATTTTACCTA
>CAYGXU010000057.1:0-19671 GCA_964353875.1 uncultured Anaerolineaceae bacterium
GATCTTCGCAAAATATGAGTTCAGACCATCCTTGGATTCTTTCTTGCGTGTTGAAGCTTATTAATCCATTAAAAGAGAATGTTGCGCCGTCTTGTCACATGCCGTAGCGTTACTGCCAGAAACAGCCGAACCATCTGCATCCAAGCCGACAACGATGTGCGTTCGTTATACTCAGATTTCAGCAGGTAGCTATCACGCTCAATAACATCGAGAATAATTTCAAACCGGGCACAATACCAATACCCTACAATACGGCAACGAAGATTTTCGACTCCCTCGATATATCGCTTCCCCTGCTGAAAGAGTCCCCTTGCTAGACTTACCCTCTCCTGCACCCACGACCTGTATGAAACGCATTCAAAATCTCCCGGATCGAGCAGATGCGCTTCGAGGTACTCACGCGGGATATTAAAGAAACCCGCATTGGTATCTTGCACCATATCTCGCAACATGTGGGTAATATGAGCAGCGATCGCCGCATAATATTGGAAATCAGACGCCGGATAGATGCATCGATTGCCGATGAAATATTGGAGGGCATCCATCACCGCCTTGCCGAGGCAATCAGAATACCAGTTCAGCTCCTCTTGGCCAATCAACCGATCCTGCCTATGGGCGTCGAACTCCATAATCGCCATCATATTACGAATATACGACTGCAGCCTGCTGTTCTCACGCCGGTCATTCCCGATCAACTCAACCAGAATCCGCTCTTCTTTCGCAAGCTCACCCAACGGTTCATTCCGATAACATCGCTCCATCAGATCTTTTTGCCGTTCTACAAATGAGACCCGCTCGCTTTTGCTGCTTGCCATACCATCAATGAAATCATCCATCCAGCGATAGTATGCGTAGGCGCGATAAGCATCATGGACCAAATCACGATCGACCATCAGGGATGCGGTATAGTAGGATTGCAGACTGGCTGCTTTTGTAATGGACTTCGCAAGAGTAGAGGTGTCTTCAGGCATTGTCTTCCATTTTATTCACCACGATCTATGGTACCCATTCCCCTGCTTTGTGAGCATAATCCTTTTGGGTCAGGGGACTTCCTCTCTATCTGAAATATTCGTTCTTTAGTAAATTCGCTCATTCGGTTTCACATCCCCAAACCAACGCACAAATTGCTTATTATACATCACTTCCGCCAAGCGGCTGCCAAGATTCCATTTCACTTGGAATGCACCCCTAGGGCATCCAGTAGAACAGCGATAACAACGAATGCAATCACCCCCAAGGATGGGATACGGTCTCAAGAGAATGTTTTTCATGGGGCAGGATTCTATGCATCGCCCGCAGCGATCACATGCCTCTGATTTCAATGTGGGCGTTGGCATGAGTAGCCGCAAAACGGAGTCAGTATTAAACAAAGCCAATAGATCGTAGAAACCTTTCCCGGCTGTTAACCTATCCAAATTGCCGACTGGCAAGTGTCCAGGTCGGTTTGAAGCAATATGCGCTGTCAACGCATGGATAAAGCTCCTGACTTCGGCAAGATCCTCCCTATTCGGACGACCAGAAAAACGACCAACAAAAGAGGACACCGGATGATGCACTTCTCCCCGTACTAGAATGCCCCCCATAACCTGCGCGGATTTCCTTTGAAGGATATTGGCCATTTCATAGAGCACCCTCCCCGGTGCTCCTCCACAAGTGGCAAAGACGAAGGCCTTTGTATTTTCCATAGATGGAAGTGTCCATAGAAATTGCCTGACCAACGTCGGCGATCTGCTATTGAAACATGGCGTCCCGATGCCTAAGAGGTCACAAGAGTAAATATCTTCCGGAGTAGCCCTTTCCAAAGGAAGGACATTGACGGCGTGACCAATTTTATCAAATGTCTCCCCCATCGCCTCGGCTACACGACGAGTATTGCCTGTTTGGGAAAAATAAATCAATATTGCATACATAAAGAAGTCAAAATTGGACGATCGCAGCTAACATTTTTAAACTGAGGAAAAAACAACATATCCAATAGTCTGTAGATCATTGTTATCACCCAAAGAGAAGCTTTCGATTGCCCAGCCCACATTGTCTCTCTCGATTCAATTCTGTTTCAACACAAGAAATCATTGGGATTGAATATTTGCGAGGAGTCTATTCTAGAAGAGGATCCTTTCCACTTTTGAATGGGGATTTTCCTGAGTGATCACTCTAATTAATTTTTTTTGCAACTACTCAGACCCTAAGGGTTTTTGTCCGCTGAATTTGGTCGAAGATTTGCAGAAATGCTTGATTTGGCTTTGTCTCATCTCACAAAAGAAACCCTGGGGCTGTGTTTGAGCAGGCACAATCAGTTTATGATTATTGACTGCACTGCAAATTGAACATTTGGCGGAGAAGCATAGCAAAACGCCCCTCGCTTTAATGAGGGAAACATGTCTCTCACCAAAACAGGCCATTACTTGCAGAAACCTGGCATCTTCGCGCTCTCCAGGTTCTTCAAGAGAAGAAACCCTTTCACCAAGACGATATCAAAGCCCGTGGCGCTTCTCATCAGCCATAATGATTCGACCTGATATAGGAGCTCATGGTATGTTGTACTCTCACCACACTTCCAATGGGTATAGATGGGTTGATCCCAATCAATTGCCCCTGAGGCGAAGTTAAGCCAGCCAACGAGAAGATACGCTTCAACCAGGCCCGGTATGCCACGATGCGAGAATTTCAATACCTGCTGAGCCTCTTCGATCGTGCTGGCGGGCACCTTTTCCGAGAAGATTCGCGAGGCAAAGTTGACAATATCCAAATAGGCCTGCAACGTGGCTTCATCGATCTGCGGTTTTCCCTTTCCACTGTATTGTTTAAGCCAGTAGACCCTGGAGCGAATCCATTCCTCATCGCCTGTGGCCACTTTTAGGAAGCTTTCTGAATCCATGCCCCCATCATCATCACGAACATCGACTGCCATCGTGTGGATGCCAGGGGCATCACAGGTCACCTCTGCAGTATCTATCGCCTGGAAGGGGAAGACTCCGCTTGTGCTGGGGAAGGGATCAGGACCAACGCCATCGTTGAAATAGGTATGCGATACACCGAAGCTCCAATCGAAGATCAGATCGTCAGATCCCGGATCTATTGCCCAGGCTTCATGGGTTTGAAGCACACCTTTCCGTCCGAAGAATGCATCGCCCCCAGCGAAGGAGACCATCCCCGTAGTATCCAATTCCAAGACGGGCAGGAGGTTGTTGGCGCTCACCTCAAAGGTATCTTCCCCACAAGCCACCTCATCGCATACCGAGATCGTGACGGTGAAAGTTCCATTGTCGCCATAGACATGTGACCCTTCGACCCGGCCATCCTCGCCTGGCTGTGGTTCATGGACATAGCCAACCTCCTCAGGGCTGCCATCGCCCCAATCGATGGTGGCAGTGTGTGCGTCCAGGTTTCCAGAATCGCGAAAGGTCGTGGCGTCTAGGGTGATACCTTCTCCTTCAGAAATCATCCTATCCTCACCTGCCTCCACTACCGGTGCTACATTTATCACCGTCACCATATGGCAGATCGCATCACTGCTGCCATCCTCATCCATTACAAGCAGGCACACCTCGAATTGGCCTTCATCGCTGAAGGTGAAGCTGGGGCTTTGCTCAGCACCTGCACCCAGGCCGGCGAAATCCCACGCCCATTCGATGATCTCATCGGGATCACTGATGGATTCATCGGTAAACTGGACGGGAAGCCCCTCAATGGGTGACACAGGCGTCCAACTGAAGGCTGCAGTAGGAGATAGATCATTTACGGTAACCACCAGGCTCGATGTCCCCGAACCGCCATCGTCGTCTGCGATGGCCACACTCACTTCGACTGGAGCCGACTCATTCGCAAAGGTGCAGTCGAAGCTCCCACCACCGGTGGAACCGTCGAAGCTCGAATTTGAGAGTTCCCCGCTTCCGCAGCTTTCCATGTTGAGGGTGAACGTGTCCGCGCTGGGATCGCTGCTAGTATAGCTGTATCTCACCCTCTGGCCTTCGTCGACTGAGGTCGGACCGACCAACGTTACGCTTGGCGCCACATTATCGACCGTGATCGTAAAGCCCGTGGAGCTTTGGGCGCCGTCCTCGGATCTCAGCGTTACGGACAGTTCATAGTCGCCATCATCGGCATAGGTATGCTCCACAGTCACCGTCCCCGAGCCATGGTTTTGGTTGATGATGACCTCCTCCACCGGACTCCCGTCTCCCCAATCGATCGACACCCTGTAAGGGGCGATCGTGCCTTGAGCTTTAAAAGAAACGGTCAGTGTTACAGGACTGCCCTCGGACGCCGGCTGGGTTACATCGACCTCAACCGTAATCCCCTTGCTTTGCACAGTCACATGAAAACTATCGCAGGCCTGGATCTGTTCACCGATAACACGGACACAAACTTCAACTTCATAATCGCCAGCTTGGGCGTAGTTATGCGAGCCAGAGATGGTGCCCGCGCCGTTGCTCTCGGCCGGTGTGACCGCCTGGGTAGTCCCATCCCCCCAATCGACTTCCGCCTCATGCCGCCTGTCCGGGTCGGAATCGTAGAAAGTGGCAGGAGGCAGGGATACCAACAAGCCTGGCTCTGTAACCTGATCCGGTCCAGCCTCAACCACAAGGGTGAATTCCCCTTCCACGACGATGAACTGGTAAGGACCAGCCCCCCGCAGATTACCGACCCCATCCCGGGCATAGAGCCGGAGGGTGTGCACTCCCAATTGATCAACCGGAGGCGTGACCCTCCATGCATCGGCTGTCCGATCGGCATGGATCCACTGCATCCCGGAGGGGCTCTGCAGGCTGGCCAACAACTCGCCCACCCCACTGCCGTCTCTCGCTGTTCCGGTCAGGATCGGAACAGGATCAGCGCCCAGCGAGACGATGCTCTTCCGAGAAAGCACTTCCACTTTCGGTCCCATGTTATCAATCTGGTATTCGAGTGTAATGAGCGGCGCCGTCGACAGGTTCCCGGCCGCATCTCGACCATAGATCTCCAGCATCTCAATTTCGCCATCCGCCTCAAAGGGCGTTATAGTGTAAACCCAACCACCTTCAGTCCCTGCATCCACATCGGTGCAACTGTATACCGCGTCCAGGGTGAAGCACAAGCGCACAGCGGTCGCCTGCAGGTTATCCTCCACCGTGCCACGCAAAACGAACTCGCCCGGGATCAGGACGCCATCCGCCAGGGCCTCCAGCGTCGCTGGATTGAGCTCGACAACCTCCGGCGGGGTGTTATCGACGATCACACTCACGGTGGTCGCATCGCTCTGGTTGCCAAACGTGTCGGTGGCGACGGCACTCAGGTCATAACGTACCCCATCCGCAACTGCGGGTACGTCCCAGATGCATGACCATGTGCCATCCTGGGGACTCGAATCTGTACAAGCGCTCATCCCATCGACCGCAACCTTCACCTCGCTTAGACCAGAGGCATCTTGGGCTGTGCCGTTCACGATGACCTGGCCGGAGCGCTCATACTCACGCGGCGCGCGAATCACCAAACTTGATGGCGGATCGCGATCGACAAGGTGCAGTGCCCATAGCCAGTTGAACTCCCCATGGGTCGCATCCGTGATCACGGCTTGCAGTTCAGCCGAGCCAGCCCCGTTCTCCACGATCTGCGCGGTGAAATGGACTGACCCGGTTCCTTCAGGCGAAATATCGCCCAGGAAGATCGTTTCGCTGCCGGGAATCATGAGCGCTCCCAGAGCCCGCAGATGGACTTGGACGTCGGTGGCTGTCTGGCTGCCATGATTGGCATAGCGAATGGTGTAGGAGATCGTATCCCCTTCACCAAGCCAACCTGGCACTTGATCAACCGGCAGAGCGACTTCTAAGATCCCATCGTGATCCGCATCGGGCGATGTGCCCGGCCCCAAGGCCAACCAATCGTCCTCCAGGTAGTTGACGACGATGGCTCCGGGATCGGTGCTGAGTCGCATCTGCAGGTCGGAGTCAGTGAACTGACCGGCATTGGGGCACTGACCCGAGCCAAGATCATGCCAAAAATAATCCTGAGTGAGTTCAAAACCTGCCACCTCCAGGCCTGCTGCCAGATCGCTAATCACGAGGGAGCTGGAATGGGGATTCTCATCCGGCATGGCAGCCCAGAGGCGTAAAGCATCTTCCTCGCTGGCAAATGCCACCAAACCAAGGGTCGTAGGTTCCCCAAGCAGATCCAATGGCAGGAGAATATCGGTATGCGGCTGGCTTCGGTTGGTGTTTAATTGGAATAGAGACTCTCCCAATTCCATAGCCGACGTCCAATCTGAACCCGTCCAGCGAAGCAATCTCGCGCGGCTACCGTCCTCAACCCACACAACGTAATCAGCCAGCAAACCGGAGGGCATGCCGATCGACGGTTGCCCGCTACCATAGGGATTGAAAGCGTCGCCTGCCCCGCCGGCCGATGTGTCGAGATAGATGAACAGGTCGCCATCCCAATCCCAGTTGGCGCCCGTCCACGTCAAATGCAGCGCCCCCTGGTCCCAGGAGGCATACAGGCGCTGCACGGCATTGAAAGCAGCCATTGGCGGCGCCGACCGATTCACCTGGCGATCGACGCCGATCAGGCTGCAACCGCTTTCCATCCATCCGTAGTAATTCAGATCCGTGATGTAGTCCGGCGTGTTGGCTCCATCGACGTAGACAGGTCCCTTCGTAATCCAGGCGATGTTGCCAGCCCCATCCTCCACGCCGACATGGGCATAATAAACCTGCGCTTCTGCTACAGGCTGCGCATGTATCTGACTGGCATCGGTATAGAAGGCGAGCGCTGCAATGGCCGGTTCCACATCATGGGTCCATCCCACATGGTACCCATATAGGTCGGTGTCGTCGCTGCCCTCCCAGCGGATAAGGAGCGCCTGTGCATCGCGTAGGTTCTGCCCCGCTTCGACCGGTTGAGACTCGTCGTTGGCGAAGAGCGATACGGCTACGGGCTGTGGTAGGACCACGTCTACCGGAATGGTCTCGGAGGCTTCCGCCTGGCGACCGAGGGCGTCCTTCACAATGGCCGTCACCAGGTAGTCCTTCTCCAGCACCCCCGCCTCGTCCGCCAGCGGCCAGGAAAACTGCCAGGTCGCCCTTTCGTGATCCACGGACGTCAGCAACGCCGGCTGTGGAGACCCGCCATCGATGCTCACCATCACGCTCGATACACCCACTGGACTGGTGGCCTGGCCTGCGAGAGGGATGACATTGGTATTGCCCAGGTCCTGGTAGTTGAAAGGCCTTGCATCGATGCTGATGTTTGGTGCCTGATCCTCAAGCGCTAGAGTGACTTTGACCGGCCCTGTCTGGAGGCGGTTACCAGCCCAGTCCAGCACTTCGGCCTGCAGTTCGTAGGTTCCAGGGGCTTCCGGCATCCAGGACAATGTCCAGGGGGTATCGGGGATGGCGTCTTCCTCCACCCATTCGACCACACCGACCTCCATGCCATTCGCGGTTAACGTAAGACTTCTCAGCATCTCAATGGCGTACGCCCCACCACGAACTGCGACCGGCTCTGTAACAATCAAAGCGCTGCCGTTTTGCGGATGGAAGATCGCCACATCCAACACGACTGGATCATTGTTGGCCACAAGGCCCAAGCTGACGAAACTGATCCCTTTGTTGCTTATTGAAGGAGCCGGGAAACGATGGAAGGAGGACAGGAAGAGTGAGCCGCTCCCGCCCTGGAAAACAACCTGGCCGTTGCCCATTTCCATGGATGAAGACCCGCTTTGCACGGTGACCGTCAGGCTGTCGACCCCTTGGCCGCCATCATCATCGATTATGGTAACAGTAACGGTGAACTCACCCACATCCGGGTAGAGGTGACGCAGTTCGAAGGTCTGATCCGGGTTGAGGTCCAAGGCTACTAAATCCGAACCATCGCCATAGTCCACGGTCGCTGTCCAGCTGTCCAGGGTCCCCGGGTCACTGAAGGAACCCGAACCCGAGAAAGTGTCCCCTGGCTCGATGGCGACGTCGAGGCCAACCTCGACCGAAGGTGCGACGTTCTGGACGGTGACAGTCAGATCGTCGCTGATCGACTCACTTTCGCGCGTCAGAATCACAGTTACGGCGTAGGTCCCGTCGTCCTTATAGAGATGGTTGAGCTCAAAGGTCGCATCCGGGTTCAAATCCAGCGGTTGGACCTCCGAGCCATCCCCATAGTCGACCGTCCCGGTCCAGGTCTCCGTGCCGCCTGGATCGAAGAAGGAGCCCAAACTCGTGAACGTGCTTCCCTCATCAACAATCGCGTCAGAGCCCGCATCCACGCTCGGTGAGGCAGAAACGACAGTCACAAGGACGGTGTCGTCCCCTGAGCCGCCATCGTCATCGGTCACGGTGATGGTGACGGTATAGGTGCCAACACCAGTGTAGAGATGACTGAGGCTAAAGGTTTGATCCGGATTGAGTTCCAACGTTTGTTCACCAGAACCGTCCCCGTAGTCTACAGTCGCCGTCCAGGTGTCCAGTTTCCCTGGATCGCTGAAGGAACCGGAGCCTACGAAGCTGGTCCCGATCTCGACCGCCGCGTCCTCACCGGCCTCTACCGAAGGGGCCACATTTTGGACGGTTACAGTCAGTTTGTCTTGGATGACCTCGCCGCTGCCATTGGCCAATTCCACCGTCACTGTGTAGATGCCATTCTCTTCATAGACATGGCTAAGGTCGAAGGTGCTATTCGGGTGCAGTTCCAGAGCCTGGGGACCCCAGCCATCGCCATAGTCCACGCTGCCGGTCCATGTTTCCGCGCCGCCGGGATCCGCAAAGGAGCCTGAGGCTGAGAATGCGCTCCCTTCGTCCATGGACACATCCGGCCCGAGATTCAGGGTGGCTTGTGTGTTCTCGACGGGCGAAGGGTGATGTGGGACGGATCCTTCCGCGACATGGCCGAGGGTGTCGGAGACCAGGACCCGATCCGGTTCTGCTGCCTCATCCGGGAATCCGGGCAACGTACAGGTGTGTACCAGGCGGAATAGGCGTGCCGGGTCACCGCTATGTTCCAGATACCAATCGTCGACGTAGGTTTCCCGTTCCACGACCCCGATTCCATCGCAGGGTGGGAAGTCGATGCTGCCCTCATCCAGATTCAAGTCAGTGGCGGTCAGTTGGTAGTGCGCGCGGGCAGTGCTCCCCACCCCTTCTGAGCGGACGGTAACCTCGACCACTGGGGCATGCAGATCCACCATGCCGCGCCATTGGCCCCAGGTCCCTTCGTCCTGGAGGAGCTCACCGGCTCCATCGGCAGCGCTCACATCGATCTGGTAGAAACCCTCCGGGATTTGCGCTGCATCCACATTGAAGGTCCATGTCCCGGATGGGCTATCGATCTCAGCCGGCAGCCAGTTGAAGTCCAGGGGATCCGACTGGATGTTGGTGAACGAAACCCTTACCGCGCTGGCGTCGCTAAACGTGCCGCTCAAGGCTCCGGCCTGCGAGAGGGTAAGCACCTCGGAAGGATCGTTCCCATCGATGGTTGTCAGGTCGCTTACTGGCTCAGCCACATCTACGATCACCAAACGGGCGAGATAATTCGCTGCGGATGTCATACCTCCAAGACCATCGGTGGCACGCACTTGGATGGTATATTCGCCGCTCAAGTCGTCGATATACTGGGCGTTCTCATCGAAATCAAGCAATGGGTAATCGATGCTCCAGTTACCCCCTTCAATGTCAGTTGGCAGCCAACCGATCCCATGAGGGCTGACTCTCACCTCCACAGAGGAAATGCCAGCGCCTCGACCGACGGCGCCTCCGTGGATTCCAGCCAGGACCCGACGCCCCTCACTATCCTCACGGAGGTTCCAAACCTGCCCCTGTTGAATGGGAGAATTCAGCTCTGGCGGAGAGACAACCTGGATGACAACCAGGATCTCCTCGCTCCAATGGCCGAGGAGATCCTCCGACCGGATGGAGAGGTTGTAAGTTCCGAAATTGGCGGTGATTTCGACGTTGTGCGCCCAGGCTTCGAGACCGCTCACCGTGACCCAATTGCCATCCCCTTGCTTGACCTGCACCCGGGAGATGCCGGATGTGGGATCGCTGGCTGTGCCGGAGAGGGTGAAGACCGAAGCCTCGGCCAAGGCGGGAAGGATGATGGTGGCTTCAGAAACCTCCACAGCGGGGATGTCGTCGTCGATCCAGATGTGATCGACCTTCTGCTGGGTTAGCTCGCCCTGGGGTGTGGGATTGGTCTCAAGCTGGAAGCGATTCAGGAAGAGCTGCCAGACATCCGCCTTGGCGAGGGACGTAAACGCGCATTCCCCCGCACCGCAAGCAAGATCGAGAAAGTGAACATAATCCAGAACGTAGTTCTCAGGCAATCCCACGGGAGTGCAATCGGAGTCGTAGGCCTGTACGAAGGTGCTATATTCATCACCCCCACCGGTTTGGATCAGGTAGATGAGCATCCAGGTCCCGCTGGCCGGATCAAAGGCCAGATCCAGAGTTCCTCGCACGTGGGGGTATTCCGAGGAGGCGCCTAGGGCGGCTTCGCAACTCGTATGTTCATCCAGAGGAAGCGATTGGATCTTGAATTCTGTGGTCTCATCCGTGGGCTGCAAGCGGTAGGAAAGCATGCCGCCTTGTTGTCCGGAGGGATCGTAGGAGATTTGGGTAAAATTCAACTTTTCCCCGGGTTCACCCATGAAGATCACCTTCTCCGGCATGGGCCCATCAGGGGTCAGGACCATACTCTTCACGATGGGACGCGAGCCGACGTGATCCCTCCAAATAAGCACATATTGAGAGACGCCGCCTTCCTCACCGGCATAGGTCAAATCGAATTTGGCTTCGTAGACGTTCCTATCTTGCGATAGGAGCCTTCCCAGATACTGCTCGTTCGGGTTGAGCGCTGCCATGACCCAGGCCGAACCAGGCTCTCCATTCTCGTTGACCACCCGGGTGTAAAGCTGATCTTCAGCCGACCATGCTACCAGGAAGTTTGTTCCATCTGTGACAACAGCCACCGTTTCGAAGGACTCGTTGACGACGAAATAGGTTTCTTCCAGCGGGAAGCTTGTACCAAAGGTGCCATCCGGATGGACGAGCGCAGCGATGACACGGAAAGTGCCATTATTTTCAAAGCGTTGCCAGGCGACCAGGCATCGACCGGCAAGGTTACACGCCAGATCAACCGCCGCGCTGTTGTCACCTTGATAGATTGAGGCAATCCGGCTGGAAGGGAATCGGTCGAGGGAGATCATCGTGTCAATATTAAGGTCTTTGAAAAGAAGGTTGGGGTGACCATCAATCCCCACCACCCAATCAAGGTCGCCATCCCTGTCCATGTCACCCAAGGCGATGTCCTGGGGCTTATCGATGATTTTCTGGTTTCTGACCCATGTCAAGGAGTGGACATAATCGCCATTGTCCCAAAATCTGAACCAGGCATAATCGTCGCTTTCGCCATTGTAATAAATGCCGGATGGATAAAGCCAGGTGCTGCCGTCGGCGTTAAGCCCTACCTCGCCCACGACGACGTCCAGATCGCCATCGGAGTCAATATCTGCCAGCGAAATGGTTGTGGTTTTCCCAGTATCGCCCGAACGCGTGATATTCGATCCGATCCAGCGCTTCCCCTGTCCTGCGTTCAGGTAGAGGCGGTCGGGCGCGTCCTGCCTGACCCCATTTTCATCGTAGAAATAACCGTAGTTGCCAGCCACCACATCCAGGTCGCCATCCCCATCCACATCCCCCAGGGCGATGGAGCGGGTGTCGTATGAGTCCCCGGTAAGGTTCAAGCCGGTCCACGGACTGCTGCGACCGTTGTTGATATAGACACGGTTGATGCCGTTATTGCCCTCCACCAGGTCAAGATCGCCGTCGCCGTCCACATCTCCCAACGCCAGCGCTTGTGTGGCATTCGCCTCTGTGCTGATCTCCTGGCGACTCCAGGTGGGGTAACCCTGGTATGTCGGCCAGCTGTAATAGACGAAATTGGGCTGATTGTAGTTCCCGGCGACCACATCGGCTGAATGAAAATAATCGCCATCCACATCCCCCGCGGCAATGGCAACCGTGTTGTGGGCGTCATCCGTGATGTTATAGCCTGGCCCGATCTGCCACCCGGATTCGTACTTCGTCGGAATGTATACCCTGTTGGGCTGTCCGGCATTGCCTTCCACAATGCCGCCCTGGCCGAAGTAGACGTTCGACGCCCATACAACAGCTCGGGTATTGCTGGATCCCCACCAAGCAGAGCCTGTGAATTGCCCCCGCCCATCATTCCAATACACCCTGTTCGCAGCCTGAAGATTCCCTGCGATAATATCAAGGTCGCCATCACGATCAATATCCCCCACATCTACGCTAAAGGTCCTTTGCGCGTCTGCGCTGATGGCCGAACCGTCGGAGGGATCAAAACTATAGCCAATCCCGCCATTGAGAAATACGAAATTCGCCCGGCCGGGACCATTTCCTATCACCAGGTCAGGATCGCCATCCGCGTCGATATCCGCGATGCCGAGAGAATTCAAAGGGGCGATGCTCGTCACGAGCTTCGAGGACCATCCCGTACCTGCACCAGCGTTAAAATATTTGATGACTTGTTGGTCAATACGGCTGCCAGCAACGATATCCAGATCACCGTCTCGATCCAAATCGCGTATCGCCAGCGCATTGATATCTGAGCTATCACCCGGCGTGGCCAAGTCGTACCAGTAACCCGGGAGCTCCGAGCACCCATCTCCGATGAAGGGATTCCTGTAAACGCGAATACTCTCTCCTGCGTTTCCAACGACCACCTCTGGCCGACCGTCACCGTTTATGTCGCCCAAGGCGATGGCCAGGGTATGCTCAATAACACCGTCACCGGGGATCTCATAGGCTCCGGATAAGCTGCCATTCCCATCATTCTGATACAGGCGATTGATCTGCCCATCATTCCCAACGACGAGATCGATAGAATCGTTGCAATCTATCTTACCCAACGCGATCGATGTGGTGTTTTCTTCCTCCTCCCCTATATCAGAGACTGTCCAACTGCTGCCGTCACCGTTATTCAGGTAGAGCCGGTTGCGCTGCCCGTAGTTCCCCGCCACAACGTCAAGGTCGCCATCCCCATCCACATCGCCCAATGCGAGAGAGGTGGTGTCATCCGCCTCGTCCCCCACCTGCGAAATCGCCCACGTCCGACCTTCAACAAGGTTCCAATAGATCTGGTTTGGCTGCCCGTAATTGCCCACCACCAGGTCGAGATCGCCATCGCCATCCAGGTCACCCAGGGCAACAGCCCGGGTGTCTCTGGCCTCGCCAGGCAACAGGGATCCGGTCCAATCCCTGCCATCGCCATGGTTGCGGTACAGGCGGTGAGGTTGATTGGCATTGCCCGTGATCACATCGGGGTCACCATCGCCATCGATATCCCCCACCGCCACAGCCCGGGTGTCCTCCCAGACCATTTGAACTGCGTAGCTGTCCAGGGCGATCGTTTCTTCCACTGGTCTGGTTCCACTTTCTGTAAAAGCAACTTCTGTGAGAAGATTCAATCCGAATTCGCCATCCGCAATCGCAACGACATTGGAGGCATACTCCGCCTCTGAGAGCAACGCCAGGTCCGACCGGGCGTTATCATCGACCGCGGTCCATTGGTACTCATTCAACCTTTTCAGGTACACCGAGCCCGGTTGGCCAGGCGGCAACTGCACCAGGACATCGTTGGTCAGCGTGACCTGCTGCGATTCGCCACTCGTGGGGATGGTCAATCCCGTTGAGAAGGCCTGCTCTGCCCCACCAAAGGCATCCAGGGCATACTCCTGCGGCGTTGATTGCGCTGCGTTCTCAGGGTCAACCGTTGTCGTCAGGGAGCCCGAAGCAAAGAAAGCTTCATCCAGGTTGTTGATGAGGCGCGTGGAATAGACGACATCATCTCCAGGCTCGGCGAATGCCTGGCCCTTCAACCACACCACGTCGCCTTCAAAATTGGTATAGAGTGCCACCGGTTGAGGGTTGAACACGCGTGGGCTGTACGGAAAACGAATCGGGTCCGATCGATGCAGGTCCCTTTCGGCCGCGTCGCTCATCCCATCACCGTCGGTATCCGCCAGGAGCGGATCAGATGTCACCCATGTCACCAGATCCGGGCCTAATCTGAATTCCCATCCCAGCACCTCCTCGTGATCGAGCAGGCCGTCGCCGTCGCTGTCCGAACGGTAGGGATTTGTGCCCAGGCGGATCTCTTCTCCATCCAGCAGATCATCTCCGTCGCTGTTATCGTCCCCAGCGAAAACCGGGACACCCTGCTCTCGCAGGCGGAACTCATAAAGATCCGAAAGGCCGTCCCCATCCGAATCCCATTTAAAATCGTTGGGATCAATGCCGCCGTAGGCTCTTGAGATCAGGCCATCGCCGTCGTAGTCGCGCTGCAGGCTGAAGCGCGAATCCCAGCGCAGCCCGGCGTCCCTGGCTCCCAGCAGGTAGAAGCCATCCAGACTGGCTGGGAAGACATCCAGGACGACATCGATGGTATCACTGCTGCTGCCAGGAAATTGGGTATTATCACAATCCGTGACAAAAAGGATGCGCTCGCATTCCACACCTGGCATGACATAACGAATATTCATTTGAATGGCCGGGCGGGAGTTGATCCCGGCCTGCAGAGGGGCATTCCCAATGGCCTGGTCATCTCGGGAACCGCGATATAACTTCAACGTACTCGGCGGTGACTCGGGCGGGTAGGATGGATATTCGAGGACCTGATCCAACTCGGTGCTCCACCCGTATCCAACCGGATCCGGCGGAAGGATGTTGAAAGCATAGCTGATGGCGGTCCAATCCAGTTTATTCGCATTCCAGTAGTCGTCGTAATAGTGAAAGGCGACCGACTCCCTGAAATCATCGCTGGGCTTTGTGTTCTTGATCTCGGTTGAGATCGTCGATCGCAGGATGAGGATGTTGCCTGCCTGGAAGCCCAGTTCAGGTTCAACGAGGTCTTTCGATGATCCACCCTGAGAAATACTTGAAATTTCAACTGTCACACCCCCGGCGTAGTCATAGAACAGTCCCGTCAACAACTCGGTAAATGAACCCAGGATCGAGAAGCAGTCCCCTCCAGCGGCACAGATGATAGCGGCGATCGAATCGACGAGTGCGACGATCGTCAGCAGGACCGCTCCGACCGGATCGAGGCCGATCAAGAAGCACAGGACCGCGACAACCGTGGCTGCCACGGCATAGGCAACGGCGAAATTGTATTGCGGGGAACCTGCCTCCAGGCCCTGGTCGATCACCTGACCTGTGAAGAACCCCCAAATAATGACGCCGCTGATGATCAAACCGATGGCCGACCCTTTCAATCCAGCGGCTTTGCCGCTGAGCGCTTCGCCAAGTGCACCCACCTTGGATAGCCCCTCCTTGGCTGCAGTTCTCAGCGAATTGGCGATGGACAAACTATATTCGACAACGTCCAGGGTCACCAGGATGGTGTCGATGGAGCCGGTAAGAATGTTCAATACTCTGGGGGCAATCTCTCCCGGGACGGTCCCTGCTGCGATGTTGGAGGCGACCCCTAACGCGGTTAACCCGAAGCTGATCTTTGCAATGGCGCTGAATTTTGTGGCCTGGAGGGATGCCGTGATGTCTCCCGCTTCACGCAGAATGGCCGTCCTTGTCGCGCTGATCGTGAAGAGGTGTGCGGCCAGCTTGTTCCCAGAAACCCCGGGAGAGACGATGCTCAGCGTGAATTCGGCCGTGGTCTGGAGCGAGCTGCCCGTCCCATAGAGATGCGATAGCAGTTCGTCGGCAAACTGCTGGTCTGTCAGGCTCGGTTCATTGGAGGGGATGATTCTGGCGCCCGATTGCACATGGTTGGAAATACCGCTGTAGAGAGTCAGGTAGTAGGCATGAACCGCCATCAGGTCTACGATGGATTCTGGGGAAGCCTCTGCCGGGCCGTCTGCATCCTGATAGCGCGCTGCCAGCTGTGCCGTGTACGCTTCGAACGGCATGGCCTGCCAGGCTCCGTTGCGATACTGGTAAGGAGCCCAGGCCAGGCTGGCGTCGATCTCTTCGTTGCGTTCCGCCATGCTCAGGGTCAGTTTTTGTCCAATCCAATTCACAGGCGAAACATCACATTCAACGTCCATCTGCTCATCGCAGCGTTGGTCTAAATTGATCCGGCGCGAGCGATCCTCACGAGCAAATAAGAGGGTAGGGTTAGCCGTTTCGTATCCGCTGAAAGCGGTATCAAGGATCTGCGCACTCGTTTCCGAGATGGTGCTTACCATGGCCTGGTCGGGTGTGTCGTACGAATGACTCTGGATGCGCAGATAGTCCGGCAAGTCCCAGTCCGTGAGCAGTTCCTCCAGGGATTTCGAGCTTGACCCGCTTGGCGGGATCAAGACGTAATCCCGTTGGCCGTCGTTGTCCTTATCCACACCCGCCAGAAAGGTGCGGTCGAGCACGGAAGCCAGGCCGATCAGCCCGGCATCATCCTCCACATCCGTGTCGTCCGCAGGGTCCTCATAGAGGATGGCCAGATCGCTGCCGCGCGCCTCGCGCACGCCCAGGCCGGTCAGGCTCCAATCCTCGTAATAGGAGTGGATGACCTGCTCCTGATTGTTGATCCTGCTCGTGCACCGGCCGGCATCATCGACCTCAACGCAGACGTTGTCGACCAGGGCCTGCAGGAGCCACACCAGCCGTACCGTCTGTGCGTTCCCCCAGTCCACATCCGGGGAGTAGAGCATCTTGCCCGCAAAGGCCAGGCGCTCTCCACTCAGCGGATCAATCACCAATTGCAGCGGGGCATAGGCTGTGAGGCCCTTATTGGACGGTGTGACGAAGATGCCGTAGGGTTCCAGGTCGGGATAGACAGTTCGGGTGACAGGGTTGCCCTCAGGGTCGAGGATTTGCTCCCCTTTGACATTGACCTGCCTCTGCTCGGAGGGAGGCAGGTTGTCGTTGTCGCCCGTGATGCGGATCTCGAGCATGGGCACCAGCCGCAGGTCGCCGTTGTCGCCTGCCAGGTCACCGGCACCTGTGGCGGAGGCGAAAGTCGCCCCGTCGACGTCCTGCATCTGGGCCTGGTCATCATAGGGCCAGTCGAACACGTTGAAGGCATACCACAGCTGGTCAGGATGGCTGGGTCGCAGCTGAAATTCAACGAAGGTTGGCATTCCCTCCTGCAGCCCGTCGATCACGAGCGAGAGCGGGTCCAGGCGGGTAAAGGTTGAGTCTGAAGCCTGAAAGGGGGACAGGTCCAGTTCATCCCGCACCCCATCCCCGTCGTTGTCATCGTCAAAGAGGTCCGGCACCCCATCTCCATCGGTGTCGCCGGGCACATCGCCCTCAAAGGCCACCCACCACTCGAGCGCATCCGGCAGGCCATCGCCGTTGCTATCGAGCGACAAGGGATCGCCGTACCAATGCTTACCATCGTAATCAAACCCGCGCACCTCATCTCCGTCGGGGATGGTGTCCGCATCGCTGTCGATGGCTTCCGGATCCGTCCCCAGGATGCACTCCTGGTCATCCGTAAGTCCATCCTCATCCGTATCATTGCCGCTACTTGCAGTTATGCTGCCGCTTTGCAGGTCGCAGATCGTGCTTCCCTGAGCGATGGACTGAAGCATGGAGGGGACTGAAAAACCTTTGGAGGGAAGGATTGGAGGCAATGGCTTCGATGACATCCCTCCTTGAGCCGCTGCCAATGGATCAGCCTGTGGATCAAAAGGATCCCCCAAAATCATGTCCTGCAGCTCTTGCGCCTTCTGCAACTCCCCCTGCCGCTCTTCCTCCATATACACTTGTTCCGCCTGACGCTCGCTGAAAGCTGCCACCTGGCTGCTCTGCAACAGGGGAGTAAGAACCATGGAAAAGATCAGGACAAGAGCTAGTGCATTTTGAACGATTCGTGTCTGACGATAGGTGAAGAACAATATCGCCAGACCCAGTAAAGCCGCGTAATAAGGTATATGAGCCACCCGGGGTGAATTGAAAAAAACTTTGCCTTTCGCCGCTAAGATAGCTGGGGATACGCCAAAATGGGAGAAATCCACAGTGATCTCAGCATCGATCCGCTGGTCATTCTGCTCTGGGAATCGCAGCCATAGGAGTTGGTGCAGTGGAAGGCCATCCGCGCCAACATATAACTCACCACTGCCTGTCATTTCCGCGTAGACACTCGGTATTTCCAGGGTCACCCCAGGGGGAAGCTCTCCTTGGGCACTGAGATGCGCCTGCAGTTGGTCACGGACGAAGGCCGCAAAGCGTGGGCCGTCCACGATGAAGCGGTAGCGTATGAAAGAGACGCCAGCGCGAGTCTCCTCCCCCAGGCATGTGATATCCGTTGCCGCGTTCAGGAAGGCCATGTAGTCGCCTTGCGGAGCAAAAGAGCCTGTCAAATCGCCGACTTCTTCCCAATCCCCCTCACCACGGCGGATGTAGGACCGATCGCCTTCCACCTTGACCTGGACACCATCCTGGGCGTTGAGCACACTGCCCCCTTGGGACCAAAGCGTAAAACTCATCTCCTCTTTACGCAGATCTGTCTGTCCTTCAAGGTGCATGGCTTCCTGGCGACTTCTACGTCCGGCGTTGAGGATTGTCGCAGTGGGAATAGTTCGCTGTAAGACATCGGCGCTGAAGTCATAGGAACCCGCTTTGCGTGCTTGTTCCCAAGCAGCCTGAACCTGTTGGCGCGCATCCAGGGACTTTTTGACCGTGGATACTGCAGGCAAGGAATTCAAATCGCAGGTCAGAGCCAAAAGCATGATGCTGAGCAAGAGAAAGCGTCGGAAAAATGGACCGCGGGATGGAGAACTTTTCGGCTTCATCTTGGCCTCCCGGAAGGCAAGAAAAGGAAATGGAAGACAATGTTCAGCTGAGAGAGCTTCAGACCAGTTCAGGGCGAACGAGCATAGTGCTGCAATACCCTTCCCAGGAAAGCGACATCATTCTTCATAGGGGGACAATGGCGGCTAGAGAATGTAAGGCGGAGTGTGCCGTGCTCGCTCCCATCCGCACATAGCAGGTCCCCTGGCTGGGGCATGCCAATCAAACGATATTCTAATGGAATCCGAAAGTTTTTGCACTATCCTGTCACCAGATTCTTCGTTTAAACTCATATGTCTCTCACAAGCCGTTGTATGCGCCTGGAGAGAATATCCCCATCTAGAAAACTACACTACTCCATCAATCTGCAGCGGACAGCAAGAATGCGATATTGACCTGGATTCATTTGAACGGGGTGGACGATGAGCCATTTGTGACATGCTCCCCTTGTTTTCGTGAGGCAAGCATCTCACTCCTCCGAAATCTCCCTTAGATGAGGGTTTTCCTGAGGCGGACCCGCAGCGTGGGCTGATGCGCTGTGCGGTCACGTCAGGGATTGAAAAACACCCGGTATTCATAGGTCTTTGACCCGTCCTCATACTCCTCCCATCCATCGTCGCGAGGGTCATTAAAATCGACCAGAGTCCTTATCAAATGCTCGCCAGGGGACCAGTTTGTCATGGCTGTGTAAACTTGCCGGCAGCAGGTCTGTGATCGTACGGAATAGAATTCGTATTGAGCAAATTGATCCAGGGGAATTTCCTGCCCGTTAAAAGTGAAAAGTAAATTTCGTAATTGTTCAGCCATCTGAGTCAAAAGCAATGGGATATTGGTGACATCTGATTCTTATAATGAGTCGATAAAGGATTCACAATTGGGCGCATGAAAACGATCCACTTTCCTACTGAAGAAGATGTCCGTAAAGCCTACCGCC
>CAYGXU010000058.1:0-19303 GCA_964353875.1 uncultured Anaerolineaceae bacterium
AGTTGAGGTTGTAGTTGCCCCACCAGCTCCGGCGGATTGACTCTCTCGAATCCGCCATCGGGCAGCAGGACAGCGGTCACCGCATCGATTTGGTGTTGCCCAAACAATTCCGTCATCAACTGCGGGTCAGCACCGGGGGCGAGCAGGAGGCGGAAGTCCGCATAGGTCAGGAGCAACGCAGCCCCATGATCGCCCAGGGCGATCACCTCCAGCAGCGCACCCCCTCCCAGGTCGAGAGTGTACTCCGCTTGGGCTTCCAGCATGGGAATCCCGGCCTCGGTAACCTGATCGATCAGGTAACGATAGGCGCCATAGTTCGCCGGGCAGGCGAGCAGCACGTTGCGTGGCTCGAAACGGGGGACACTCTCCGCCAAACCGCTGAGATTTTCCTCTGAATTGCCGGCCAGGACGAGCCAGTCCAGACGACGATCAATGAGCGGCATACGGCGGCCGAGCGCCTCGGAGAGAGCGATCGGGCTCGGTCCGCCATCGATGAGCACTAAGCGCCCACTAGGCGATTGGATCAGGGTGGCATCGCCCTGGCCGACATCCAACACAGTGATATGCAATAAGCCATCGGGGAGATCGCCTACCAGGCGCCAGGTGAGTAGCGTCAGCAAGCCAAGCGCCGCCAGGACGGAGGAACTACGGATGGGGGGAAGAGAGATGCGTGGTCTTCGCTCGGCCGGGAGGGATAGGAAGGCGGTCAGGCCGAAGAGGAGCAGGTAGTATCCGATCACCATCGGCAGGCCGAAGTGACCGAGAGGCAGGGAGCTAATTGGCAGGTGGGCGAAAAAGGAAACAGCGCGGATGGTGAAGGCCGGGAAGATCCAGGCGATCCATGCCAGCGGTTGTCCCAGCGGCATCCAGATCATTCCCAGTAATGTGGCGATCCCCCCACTGATCATCAACGCCGGCTGGGCCGGAAGGATCACCGGATTGGCTAGGAGCGAAAGCAGCGGTAGGCGTTGGAAATAAACTATGCTGATAGGTAAAGTCGTGACCTGAGCAGCGAAGGTGAAGAGCACAAATTCGCTGACTGGAGCAGCAAATTTATTGGCTTTCTCTTCGTCTAGCCATCTGGATATGGTGCGGATGAACCAGGCTTCCAGAGGCGGCGAATAAAGCATCAATCCCAAAGTAGCGGCGAAAGAGAGTTGGAAGCCAACATCCCAGAGGGTATCAGGGTCGATGGCGGTCATCAAGAGGGCAGCCGCCGCCAGCGAGGCCAATCCATGCGTTGGACGGCCCAAGAGGCGAGCCAGCAGGACCAGAGAACCCATGATAGCAGCTCGCACCACGGCCGCATCCGCCCCGACCAGGAGCGTATACAATCCGATCCCCAGCCCAGCCAGGATCATGCCGCGCCGAACACCCAGCAACCTGCGGAAGAGGCTGGTGAAAATGGCGGCGATGATGGTGATATTAAAACCCGAGATGGCGATGATGTGTGTCGTGCCGGTGGCGTTAAAATCCTGGCGTACCTCCGCAGAGATCCAGCGCTCCATGCCCACCAGGATGCCTGCCAAGAGAGAGGCTTCGGGTTCGGGGAAAAGGGTCTCAATCGTCACCAGCGCACGCTGTCGGAAGGCATAGATCGAGCGTGTCAGGAAGCTTCCTTGAGATGAGTCCGTGCGCCGGACGTCGGCGTTATAAATAAGGCTATGAATGCCCTCCCGCGCTAAATAGTCACGATAAGAAAAAGTTTCGAATTCCGGCGGTGTCTCAAGGTATCCTTTAACCACCACACGATCCCCGTAGGCGAAATCAGTGAAGCGCGTGGCGCGTGCCAGGATGTGACCCTCGACAGTGAAATACCTTCCGCCATCGGCGATGCGCATCTTCTCGACCTCGACGCGGAGACCCGTATAGCTGTCCCTCACATCAGGTGGTTCAATCACCCAACCCGTGATGACCGTGAGGACTCCGGCGTCGTTATAACGGGCGACATGATTTTCCCCCCATGCGTGCTGGCTGAGCTGGAAACGAGTTGCGCCCAGGCAGAGGAATAGAATCAACAGGAAAAGACCGCGCCACGAAGCGCGCTGACGAAAGCCAATGCAGCCACCTAACGCGATAGCGGCAAGGATTAGCCATTGCCACGTAATCAAGTTAGATGCAGCGCTGAAGGCAATCCCTGCCAGCCAGGCGAGGCCCAGCCAGAAGATTGTCACACTTCCCCCTCTCTGGCGGTTTTTACTTCCAAAGGCACGATGCAGATGGTGGGATGAAAGGCTGAGTGCTTTCTGCAGGGGGCATTATAGCTCAAGCCGATAACGAAAGTGGAATCCTTTTGGCGAACTTCATCTATCGCACGTACCCAGAATTTGATCTCTTTATTGCAAATGGAGGGCGGGTAAGGAAATCCGCCCTACGAAATCTGGTTAATCGTCTCCTGCGGTCGACCGCCTTCACAATGGTTAAAAGTATGAATCCTAATTCGCAATCGACGCAGCCCGGCTGTGCAATGGTGGCCGGTGGTTCTGGCGGCGGAAGAAGGCAATATCCTGAGTGGCGATTGAGTGATGAAGCGTTCTTACTCGCTTCTCGTGGGTTCTTCGGGTATCTCACGGCGCGGCATCAAACCCATTGCGTCCACTTTTTTGCGGTTGAAAAGCATGGCCGGGGATTCGGCCTCGATTTTTGGGAAGAGGATGGCCGTCAACTCAGCGTTGTAGAGGGGGAGGAAGATCGTATCGCCTTCAAAGATGACCGACCCGAAATTAAATTTTCCATAGGTCTCGATCATCCCGCGCAATTCATATCCGCTGGTCACAATGTGCACCCAATGCGGTTCGCGACTCATATAGCCGGAGCGAGCCATGCCTGTCGGGCCGATTTCGGCTTTGTTGCTCACCAGAATGGCAACGATTTCGTGTTTCACCAACCAGAGCTCTGGATAACGTGCGACCAGGCGATTGGGTTGGTGCAGGCGACTGAGGATGGCCGCTTCGATCTCCACATAGGAAGTGGTGGGCATATTCAAGAAACTATACAGGCCGGGACCACCGGGGTGAATACGACCGAGGATGCGGTGACTGGTGGTATAGATCTCGGCAGCAATTAGCTTAGAGGCCATGGCACCCTCCAATCAGGTAACCGGAATCGCGAATAGGATCGTCGTTCCTGCAGGAGTCTGATCATACCATATGGCTCCCCCAATACTTTCCGAAACCAGACGGGTTTCACCCATGGATAGACCAGGTCCTTCTCGACCAGCTGAGACATCCACTTCTTCACGATCCAATGCACGAATAACATCCGGCGGAAGTCCGAGGCTGGAATCGGCGACAGTCACCGCCACCCAGATTCCATCCGCCAATTCGAGGTCCTCGGGCGGCGAGAGGCCATCTGCCTTACCATTTTCGACCTCGAAACGATGTAAATTTAGCACGATACGACCTTCAACCGTGCGGTGAATAGCAGCGTTTACAAGATTATCAATCACTTGCTGAATGGGCTTTTTGCTCCCAGTGAAGGGTGCCATCGGAAGTGCGGGACCCATGCTGAGTTCCAAGCCATGTTCTTCAGCGGTAGGACTCCGTTCCTTAACGATATCTCGCAGAAGCAGGGGAATATCAACCATTTCACGCGGCGGGGAAGATCCCCGCTGCGGCTGAAAATGAGCCAGGCTTCGCATCAGGGATAGCCGTAGCCCCTCCAATGCAGCCAACTGTTGATCATTTAGCCCAACTCGGTTTTTATTGAGAAGACGATCTAACCGATCCAGCGCTTCGTTAATGGTTTTCTGCAGGCCGAGGGAGCCAGTTGTTGGCACGGGTTCTGGCTGTAGCACCTTCTTGGATTCCTGGAGCAATTGCGTGTGTTCAAGAGCGACACCAGCCCAATCTGCCAACGCGGATAATAATGTAAGATGATGTTCAGTGAATGGACGGGAAGCCATGCGGTTGTAGACGCCGAGGACGCCGATGACTTCATTTTGCACCCGAATGGGTACATTAATCAGAGAACGGACGATGAAGCCGGTCTGAATTTTCAAGGGACCACCCTCTTGGGAGGGTTGGCGCAGGATGGGTTGCGCAGTCCTAAAGACCTGACCAACAAGCGTGTCGGTCACGCGCAGCTTCTGTAAGGTAGCCTTTCGCTCACCTGCTTGTTTGCTGGCACGCAAGGAAAGGTCTTCGGTGTCCTGGTCAACCAGGTAGATATTGGCTTCTTCCGCATCCGTGACAAACGCGGCTGCTTCAACCACCCGTTCGAGAATCCGATCTAAATTGCCCAGGTTGACAACCGCACGGCCAATTTCACTAAGGAGCTTGATCTCCTCGGATCGTTGCCGTGCATGCTCTCGACTGGATTCAAGCTTGCGAGCGAGAATCTGTGTGTTCTTCTCCTTCGAGCGGGTTTCAATGAGGTCATTGATCGCTTCGATGAGTTCTGGGGGGCGATAAGGTTTCATCAGAATGTCAGCGACACCCAAGCGGAAGAAATCGCGCAAACGTGATTGAGGAAAACGTGCTGCTAGGATTATGGCTGGAGCTTCATCTCCAGCAGAACGCCGATTGCGCAATCCTGCAAGCGGGTCACCCATGAGTTGGGTCACATCAACGATGAGGACATCAGGAGGGAATGAAGCCTCACCTTCCTGATAGGCTTCGTATCCCGCAGGTCGGAGAACCCGCTCCACTAATACAGAAGCGTTACTCTCGATGTCCGCAATAACGACTATGATGGGCGATGGTTGAGCGCCTTTGGTAGGATTCATACCACCTCAAAGATAAGTAACCCGCTGGGCTTTTCGCCACCCTTTGGAGCCCCTAGGTGTCCAAGGAGGAGCGTGAGTGCTTTTGATCTTCGTGGCCGGTTTCAGCATTGAAGGCACTCTGCGTTCTTGGATTGCTCTCCAAAATCGCTTGCAGTTCAGCAAGCGCATTCGGGTCATATTCACGATACTTGCACATATCACATACCCATGCCGGAAAACCGGGGACATTGATCACTTGCCCCTTTTGAACAGCGAAATAGGTCACAAGCCTCGGTTGCAGGATGCCAACCTGACAATTCGGACAGGAATAGATGGGGTGGTCATTACCGGTCATCTTAAACCTTCTCTTGGTTATCCCTCGCTCGGGGTGAGAAGTGTTCCGCGATCGTACCTCCCTCTCATCCCCATGTTGTTGTAATAGAATGATACCTCGATCTACGATTAAGGGAATATCCCCTGATAGTGAATTCTACTCATCATGTCCGGGCTTTGCCAAAGAACAAGTCCGGAAAACTAATATGGGCATGATCCCTATCTATTCCAAGGCCGTAGAGGACCATGCCTGCTTCGTCGAAGGCAGAATAACTTGATTACCTTTTTCTCTTCGGGCTTTGCTGCCCTAATCGCATTTATGATATATAGCCCGTTATCGAAAATTCTCTTTATGCCTCCTCCATCCCTGCGCTTTGATTCGACCTCGATCTTCACCGAGTGGCTACTTAAGTTTTAGAATAAGGTTCCAGAGGATCATTCCTCTGCTGCAAGGACGAGTTCATAATGAGGGATCATTCCCAAGTCGGTCAAAGGCCAATATACAACGACCGCCTTCCCAATGATCTCTTCGATTAGCAAAGTCCCCCAGTTCTGCGAATCGAGGGAATTATTGCGATTATCGCCAAGGACAAACACTCGTCCAGGTTCAATGACCCACTCCCCATCGTAGTTGGGGGGAGTAGCGATATAGGGCTCCTGCACCTCATTACCATTGACGAAAACCTGCCCATTGTGAACTGCGACGGTATCTCCCGGCAGCCCGATGATACGTTTGATGAATCTCCTCGTGGGATCGCGCGGGAAGCGGAAAACAATCACTTCTCCTCGATCCGGGTTGCACCAGCGATACGCCAGGCGGTTAATGACGACAAACTCGCCATCATGCAGGCTGGGTTCCATGCTGCTGCCATCGATGCGAATGCGCGCGGTGGCTAAATTTACGACCAGGAACAAGACACCTGCGATAAGCAATGTCTCACTGATTTCGCGGAAAAGTTGGACCCAATGCTTTTTGTGCTCCGAGGCCATCATGGAGAAAGTCGGAGATGTCGATGAATTCATAGAAGAGAACCTGTCCATACCATTCGATTATAAGACTCGTAAATTGCAAAAACAAGTAGTTCTCATGTCATGGATCGGAACTCGGACCTGTAACGAGGGCTAAGGTCATCCGACCAAACCTTAAGTCTACCATTCCATCAGGGTGTGGCCATTTCAATCAATGAAGTAAGCAATTGGATAGGAAAGAATGAGGATAAGCAGAAATCTTGTGATCAGAATCCCAAGTGATTGACATAATTGAGGTCTACTGACAGAAATGGATTGACATGATGAATGCAAGGCTGGAATTACTCTGATCTTCCATCTTTCCTTTTCCGTGCGCGGAACGAAAAGCGTAAGGGAGTTCCGAGAAAACCATACTTTTCGCGGAGGCGATTCTCCAGAAAGCGTTTATAACTGAAATGAACGAGGTGGGGGTCATTAACATGGAAGAGAAACGTGGGCGGATCTGTACGCACCTGGGAAACATAATAAACTCTAAGCCGTTTTCCCGCTTTTGAGGGAGGGGCGTGAGAATCAGTTGCATCGCGGATAAGACGGTTCATCTCCGAGGTGGGGATCCGCCTTAGACGTTCTTCCTGAACTCGGAAGGCGGTTGGGAGGACTTGGCTAACACGTTGTCCTGTCTTAGCTGATATGAAAAGTACAGGGACATAGTCGAGAAAATTGAGCTTCTCACGCACTTGCTCTGTGAAGCTCGTCATGGTATTGGCATCTTTGTGGATCGCGTCCCATTTGTTGACCAAGACAAGGACGCTTTTCATTTTATCGATGACCATTCCGGCGATATGAGCATCCTGAGCAGTCACTCCCTCGGTGGCGTCGATAAGCAAGGCGACAACATCGGCTCGTTCTATGGCTTTAAGGGTTCTCAAAACGGAATACTTCTCGACCCCCGGCTCGATATGGCCGCGACGCCGGATGCCTGCCGTATCAATCAACAGGAGGCGTTGATCATAATAGGTCATGGTCGTATCGACGGCATCGCGTGTGGTACCCGGGATGGGCGAGACGATCACCCTCTCTTCGCCCAGGATTTTATTCAGTAGACTGGATTTCCCCACGTTGGGTTTCCCAACGATGGCGATTTTGATGATCGCTTCCTCTTCCTCATTGAAATGTTCAAGCGGACCGAGGATTTCGATAAGACGATCAAGCAAATCACCAGTACCCGTTCCGTGCAGCGCTGAAATGGGGATCGGCTCTCCGAGGCCAAGTCGATAGAATTCTACAGCGCCAGCACGACGCTTCTCGTTATCACATTTATTCACAGCCACGAGAATGGGCGGCCAGGGTTGGCCTTCCCGTTGAGTTTGGTGGCGGCGCAGGATCATGGCAACCTCTTCGTCCGCAGGAGTAGGGCCGGTCTCGCCATCCACCAAGAAAATGATTGCGTCCGCATCTTGAGTGGCCTGCTCCGCCTGTACCCGAATTTGTGCGATATAGTCGACCGAGCCAAGGGAGAGCGGCGTTTCTCGCCCGAAAATAGTCGGATCGATTCCTCCCGTATCGACAATATCGAGGTTGACACCATTCCATTCGCTCTCCGCTACTAAGCGATCGCGCGTGGTGCCAGGGACATCATCGACGACCGCCAGGCGTTCACCGGCCAGGCGATTAAATAGTGTAGATTTTCCCACATTGGGGCGTCCCACCAGAGCGACGATGGGCTTTGTCATGCTCACCTCTACTGGGTCGGCGTGGGTGTTACCAGGGGAGCGATTGAGATTTCCACTTCGACTGTATTGGGCAGAGTATCCGCTTCAACCTCAATTTGGGACACAATGACTTCGGGTATGACGGTATGTGTACCAATCTCGAGGTCAACCAGGTTGACGACCACACGTACATCTTCCGCTAGTAATCCTTCCAAGATCGCTAAAGGTCCAGTCAATGTGACGATGACTGAGTTGGGGGAGATTTTTGCCGCCAGAGCGGGGTCGAGCCCTTGAATTTCAATGGGCAAGTCAAGTGTGATGGTGGTCATGATGGGCTCGATCGTTACTTTTACTAAGATGGTTTGGTTGCCAACGATGGTGAAGCCTGGCGGCAAGTCGATAAATGTACGACGTTCAACTGTCTCGGTGGCATCGGTAAGATCGATGGGCTCGGTCTCGACAAATCCTGCAAGGTCATCAATGGCTTTTGGATCTGAAGTGGTCACCTGGACCAACTCAGGTGCGACAAAGATACTGGTAATACGGTAACCATAAGCGGGGGATCCCTCGATCTTGGGGATGACCGATACCAAACGGTAGCGGTCGCTCCTTTCGATCGCCACGGTTACAGAGATGGTCTGTGGTTGGACTTCGATTCCGGTGACTTGTTTGGCATTGTCATCGTAAGCGATTAATCTGACCTCTTGCTCAACATCCTGCCTGGCGCCAGCGATATTGATCTCGGCACGGACCTCGGTTACGCGTGATACGGTTGAGGTTGGTCCCGAAATGGTCGCTTTACTGGGGGAAGCGATCGGTTCAGCGGCCACATATTCCAACGAAGGATCTCCGATCAGGATGAGATTAATCGGAAGTTCCTTGGTAATGAGAGGTTCGATCGTCACGATAATGATAGCGGGATCAATTTCTGTGATTCGCAGAGGGCGTAAACCGGACTGTGGTTTAAGGGTAAGTTGGTGGGTTCCGGCAGGCAGCGAGAACAAATCGACATGGATCGGAATACTATCAACGGTGATACGTTGCCATACAGATTCTGGAGCACGGACGGTGACTTTTGCAGACTGCGGGAGCTGACCGACAATTTCCAAACCCGCCGCTGGTTGCGAGTAATGGATCGGCACTGGCTCTTCGATTTGTTGCTCAATCGTCGGATCCTCGGTCGTTACAGCAATGACCCATACTGTAATGGCAAGGACGAATGCCAAGAGTAAAGAGCTTTTATTTTCCCACAACCAGCGAAACATGATTTACCCCTATTGACCCTTTCGTAAACGGGCAATCGATTGACGCGCTTTTTGGATCCATCGATTGAACCAAGTTGGCCAGATCCGCGAGATTCTTGGGCGATGGAAAGCCATGAGAATATTTCTCAAACGGCTTTGATCTAAACGGCGGATCATACGCCCGTTGTGTGTAACTGATATCGCCCCAGTCTCTTCTGAGACAACGACTGAGACCGCATCGCTGACTTCGCTGATCCCAAGCGCAGCGCGGTGACGAAGACCCATCTGGCGGTCGAGTGATCGGGAAAGTGTGCCAGTGGCTGAGAGCGGCATGACACAGGCGCCGGCCACAATCCTGCCCTCACGAACGATAACAGCACCATCGTGTAGCGGGGTGTTGATATAAAAAATCTGCTGGAGTAGATCAGTAGACAGCAAAGCGTCAAGCCGGACGCCAGTCTCGACATATTCGTCCAGGGGAGTTTCACGCTCAAGGACAATCAGCGCTCCATAGCGATGATCCGAAAGCCGTTGCGCTGCCGTAACGATCGCACGTACAGTGCGCTCTACCTCAGCGGGTTCAACGCTGATAGTAAACATGGCGCCTGCCCTACCCAACCGTTCAAGCCCACGCCGGATTTCGGGGGCGAAGATCACTGGAATGGCAACCAGGAGCGCAGGTAAGGCTGTTCGCACTAACCATGAAAAGGCAGGCAGGCGAATCAGGCTGGTAAGCAGGGAGATGACGATGATCAGCAGAATCATGCCGCGCAGGATTGGAACCGCCTGGGTCCCTTTCACCAGACTGAGGAGGAAGGCAAAAATAATGGTTACCAGGAGCAGGTCCAGCGCAGTGCGCCAATCGACGCGCTGCAAGAGGAAAATTAATTCCTGTACAAACTCATCCACGGTTCATTCCCATCGTTGCGGAGGTCGTTATTTCAGTGTCCGGATTGCAGGTTTTTGAGCAATTCCCGATAACCCTCCATATCCGGAGGTTCCATTTGAATTATGGTTTGGATTGTTCGTATTGCTTCCCGTACTTGACCAGCGTCAAGTTGAATCTCACCCAAGGCATCATATTGAGCAATGGCATCAGCTTTATGTCCAACAGCCCGGTATGCCTCAGCAAGCCGCGAATGAAGCCCTTGTTTTCCCGGGTATTCGCGTGTCATCTCCTCAAGCATAGGCAGGATTTCAGCGCCGCGGCTATCGTTCACAAGATATTCTAGATAGTGATCCAGTGAATTGGCGGCCTCAGCTTCTTGTCCCAATCGGAAATTCAGGTCGATCACTTGGACTTGGGCATGATCATCGCCGGGGTCCAGTTTACAGATCTGATCGTATACACGCAATGCGCGTCGCCAGTCGAGACGTGCCATGTCGATGTCGGCCAATTCACGCAGGATCTTCACCATCCACTCCCGGTTAACCGCATTAAGCTGAGCGAATTGGAGCGCATCCGCGAGAGTTTTACGAGCCATGTTAATCTCAGCCATCTGGCGATAGATATCGGACAGCTCAATGAATTGGTTCATGGCTTCTTCGGCGCGGTCTTGTTGGGTGAGCAAATCGATAATATGCTTGCGTGCCTCGATATCGACGGGCGAGACTTGCAGGATTCTCTTATATAGCTTTGTGGCTTGGATCGTCTCGCCTCGTACGCGATGGGTTTCAGCGATAGTTCGAAGTTTGATTAGTCCCTGCTCACGACGTCCGGTTTTAAGGAGGATGTCGGCGATCCGAAGGTGAAGACCCAGATAGCTGGGATTGTACCCCAAAGCAAGCAGGGATTCCTCCATCGCAGAGTAGAGGAAACCCTGAGAGAGTAAGTTGTCGATGCGTTCCAAAGCTGGGACGATGCGATCAGTCCGCTCTTCCCCGATCACGATCGTGGTAATGGGCACAACGGCTGGGCCAGTTGCCTGGCTTTCCAATTGGCCTCGGGCAATACGCATTCGGTGGAGCCACTCCGGTCCACTCAGGAAGTTGAGGATTTTTTCGACGATATTCGAAAGTTCCTTTTCATCCCCTTCATTTAAGGTGGCCAGGATTTTTTCATAGGGTTCATTAAGCTGACTCGATTGTTCGTCCATAACCGAGAGTACGTCCGCCAAGCGTAAAGCTTGTAGCAAATAACGAGCCGCATCAGCGAGATTCCCTTGTGAGCGAGTGATACGTCCGAGCGCAAGGTTGGACCCCAGAGCCAGGTCAGGGTGGCCAATGGATACCATCAGGTGTTGACGAGCGCCATCATAATCGTGCAGATCTTTAAGCAGTAGTCCAAGGATGTAGTGGACAGCAGGGTGATCCAGCCCAGAATCGACGGCGTGTGAAAATTCTTTGGCTGCCTGTCGTTTGTTCCCTCTTGTTTGTAAATCGATCGCTTTTCCGAGGAGTTGAAATTTCTTCGTGCTGCCTGGGCTTTTACGTATCTCCCCCAGGCGACCACTCATCCCCTCGCCGAATTCAAGGGCTTCGGATGGCTCGTCTCCCCCGCCTTCGGAGGCTTCATCAAAAAGCATTCCGGCGAGCATAGTAAGCGCTTGATCCTGAGCAGCCACCTCCGGATCGTCAAGCTTTCCCTCGCCCTCAGGCAATGCCAGGGGCGTATCTTGTCGTAAAATGTCTTTTACTTCCGGTATACGCAATGGTCCGGTTCGGCCACGCGGGGAAGAGGGTGGAGGTAAAAGTGTCCCTTGACGTAACGCTCGTAGGGCACTGAGCGCTTCGGGATCTGTTGGTTGAAGGCGAAGCGCGTTTTGGGCTGATTCTAATGCCCGATCGGTCTTCTGGTTGCGCTGTAGGATGGCGGCGACTGAGAGATATTCATGGGCAGCATCTCGCTTTCGTCCCAAACGTTCAAAGGTCAAAGCAAGGCGTGATCGAACTGCCAGGTTGTTTGGATCGAGTCGGGCACTATGAGTCCAATTTTCAATCGCCTTATCGGCATTCCGTTGGCGGACATACAGATCCGCGGCGACTTCTCTTTGCTCGATTGCTAAATGAGTTTCTTCCAGGCTTTCGTAAATTTCGGCGCTTTTCTCAGCTGGGATGGGATCGCCAGAGGAGGCTTTCGCAGCTTTTTGATAGACAGTGAGCGCTTCTTCCATTCGACCTGTCTCTAAAAGCGCTAATCCGAGGCTGGTCAACGCGGTCGAATCATCAGGGAATTCAGCCAATGCCTTTCGATAAAACTCAATGGCGCGATCCCATTGCTGCTCCCAAGCTGCAGAATGGCCCAAACGCATGGATTCATCAAATAGGTCTTGACGTCCTGTCATAGCATCAACTTCCATCCGCGAGGATGGCAAAGCGAGGCGAGTATAGCATATCTTGTTCTCGGCTGCTCATAATCGAGTGCATCCTTTGCCCCTCTGCTTACCAGCCACACTTTTTTATTGTGAAGCATTGATGTTTTAAAAGGGAACAGACGGGTCAGCCCTCCAAGAGAAGGGATCTACAATGCTTCCATGTCCGCCCAATTCGGCCCCGCTTTTGCGTCCATCTTCAAAGAGATCCGCAGTTGAAAAGCCTGTTGCATCACGTTTTTCACAAGCTGAGCGGTTGGTTTTAGTTCCTCTTGGGGACACTCCAATACCAATTCATCATGAACCTGGAGCAACATCTTTCCCCCCAATCCCTTCCCGTCTAGTTGAGATGGCAGGCGGAGCATGGCGATCTTAATGATGTCTGCAGCGGTCCCTTGAATCGGAGCATTGATGGCTTCCCGCTCTGCACGGGAACGAGCTTGCTCTGAGACATTGATCGCGCCTCGTTCTAGTTCTGGGAAGTATCGGCGTCGGCCTAATAGGGTTTCAACATACCCTCGTTCGGCGGCAAATTGTTTGGCTTGGTCCAGATAACGACGGACACCAGGGAAACGTTGGAAATATGTTTCTACAAAATCCTCCGCTTCGGCTAAGGTAAAGTCAGTGGCACGTGTTAGCCCATAAGGGCTCATCCCATAGATCAGCCCGAAGTTTACAGCCTTCGCCTGACGTCGCATCATCGCCGTGACTTCTTCGGTGGGGACATTGTAAATCGCTGCTGCAGTGGCGGAGTGAATATCTTGGTCCGCCAAGAAGGCTGCGTTCATCGCTTGATCTTCGGAAATATGTGCGACGATACGTAGTTCAATTTGTGAATAATCCACGCTGAGTAAGATCTTTCCGGGGGCGGAAATAAAAGCCCGGCGGATCTCTCTTCCCAGGTCTGTGCGAATGGGGATGTTTTGTAGATTGGGGTTCGACGAGGCAATACGGCCAGTAACTGTGCCAGTTTGGTTATACGAAGTATGAATGCGTCCTGTGCCGGGATTGATTTGTTGAGGTAATGCGTCAACATAAGTGGATTTCAACTTGCCCAACTCACGATGGCTCAAGATCAATTCGATCACTGGATGGGTATCTTTTAACTCGTCTAAGACAGAGGCGGCGGTTGAGTAGTGACCGGATGCTGTGCGGCGTGTCCGATCGGGCGGAGAAAGATGCAACTCGTCAAAGAGGACTTGAGATAATTGTTGAGTGGAGTTGATATTAAAGGGATGACCGATGTATCGGTAGATCTGTGTTTCGATCTCATCCTGTTGGCCCGCCAGCTTAGTCGAATATTCTTTCATGAACTCGCCGTCCAGCAAAATCCCTGTCATTTCCATATCGGCCAGGATGGGGATCAGAGGTATTTCCAAGTCCCGGAAGAGTTTCTCCAGGGCTTTCTCTTTAATCTCCTTCTCAAGTTCTGCCATCAGACGAAAACAAACACGAGCGTCTGCGATTGCATATGGAGCAACTTTCTCCACAGGAACTTCGGACATGATTCGTTGATTACGACCACTTCCAATCAGTTCCTCGATCTCGGTCATTTCGATCCCAAGCCGCACCCAGGCCAGGTTCTTTAAACCAAGGTTGCGAGAGCTGGGATCACAGAGCCATTCTGCCAACATCGTGTCGAATGTCATCGGCGCAACATGCAGACCATTGCGGGCAAGCAGGATAAAGTCGTATTTCAGATTATGTCCAATTTTTGCGATCTTTGGATTGGTGAGGGATTTGCGAAGCGCTTGAAGCACATTTCTTTGCTCAAGTTGTTGAAAAGCAACAATGCCAGAGTGATGACCGATAGGGATGTAATATCCTTCATGGGGTGATACAGCCAGTGAGATGCCTACCAGATCAGCTCGCATCGCCTGTGTGCTTGTGGTCTCAACATCAAATGCGATTGTAATGGTGTCTTCAAGGCGACGAACTAAACTTTCCAGGTCTTCCGCATTCGAAATAATGATATCCTGGGTATCCTGCTGCTTTGATTGGACTTGATCGGCCTTGAAGAAGCTCATTTGATGACTCTCTCTATTCAAACCCGGCAAGCGGTCGAGCAAAGTACGGAATTCGAGCTCTCTGAATAGTTCGACGACCGTATCTCGGTTATAGTCCCGTGTTCGGCAAGCGTCAGGCTCGAAGCGCAAAGGCAGATCCGTGACGATCTGAGCCAACCTCTTACTCATGTACGCTTGTTCTTTCTGCTCGATCAATTTGCTTCGATAGCGACCTGGAATTTCGTCCAGATGTTGGTAGATCGCATCCAGGCTGTCATATTGTTGTAATAAATCCACCGCTGTTTTTTCGCCAATCCCTCTGACTCCCGGGATATTATCGCTCGAGTCTCCAACCAGGGCTTTGAAATCGACGATTTGCTCTGGTCGAACACCAAATTTCTTTTGCACTTCCTTAGGGGTGTAGTCAATGGCTTCTGAGAGTTTCTGGCCAGCGAGGCGTATCGTGATGTTTTCATCCGAAAGCTGAAGGAGGTCTCGATCTCCTGTGATAATGACCGGATGGAGACCTGCCTTGGCGGCCTGTTGTGCCATGGCGCCAAGGACATCATCCGCCTCATAGCCCTCCTTCTCAAAAATCGGTATGCCAAATGCTTGAACCAACTGCCGAATGCGGTTGAGTTGGGGGACGAGGTCCTCGGGCATTTTTTCGCGCGTGGCTTTGTAGTCCGGATAAATATCATCGCGGAATGTTCGACCGGTATCGAAACAAACAGCGAGATATTCGGGTGTCTCCTCTGTCAATAAACGTAGCAAAACCGAGGCGAAACCATACACACCAGCTGTTGGTTCCCCTGCCTTTGTGGTGAAGCGTGTTGCACCCCCAGCGCCGGTCAGGGCGAAATAGGTACGGTATGCCAGCGCGTGTCCGTCGATGAGAAAAAACCTTGGTCGAGGAGGCATCTCTATCACTCCCTTGAATGGTAATCATCCCGTGTAGATTGTACCCTGTGAGATGGGCGGTGATAAAGGTTATTTCACTGTGCCAAACCTTGTTCCTGCCTAGTGGATGTGAGAAAGGAAGTGATTCGATCAGGGGCAATGCTACTTCCAGCACTCAGCAGATATCGTTTTGCCCAGAAATAACCTGAGGGGAGATCACGAGCCAAATTGGGGTAGTCTCGAATGATACGTGCGGAGAGATTTTGGGCCAATTGCAGGATGGCTTCAGCAGGAGCCATCTCAGGAGAAAGACCAACTGTAAAAAGCAGGAGTCCTGGCTGGATCTCGATTGACTCCACCCGCCAACCCCAAGCAACACACAGCTTATGAAGCCAAGTTTCCAATTGACCCTTGAGAGGCTCGTCAAGCGAATGCTCGGGAAAGCGAGGGATAAGCACCACGGTGAAAGGCAGGTAGTATTTCGCTTCCTGTTTGGGTAGATGTAGAGCTGTCATCTCTTCCACTTGCTCGGCTTCTATTTCTTCTTCCAGGAAGGGGAGATGTGAGAGGGGTTTAGGTTGTTTAGGCAACCAATCCTCAGGAAGGGAAATAGTAGGGATGGATTCCGCTATAGGCTTCGATTGCGCTTCTGTCTGCAAAGGTTCTGGCTCCGGCATAGGGACCGGCTTATCCCCTGCAGGGGGAGCTTTTGCTGGTGCTATTGCGCTTGGAATCCACCCACTTGGCTGCAGGAGTTCTTCCTCCTCTTGCATGTGTGTGACCTTTGGCATGATTTTTTGTGGTTCTTGCGCAGGTTTGTAAGTTTTCGGGTCTTGGTGGATTAAGATCCGGCTAATTTTCTGAGCCTCTCGACGAGCGAGGCTGAAGGATGTTTCTGCGGCGTAGACCAGAGCCAATAAAAGATCTTCGATGATGGGACAGGCGTAGAGCAAGTGGTCATTGGTTTCGCCACTAAAACGAATGTAGCGGATGATCGCTCCCTGCGTTTTTAAACCTTCTTCCAGCTTTGCAAGGAGTTGGACGATACTCTTCACTTGCATGGCGTCAATCCCGCCCGCCAATGACCAAAGGGTACCGCTATGAATTAGCATAGCTGTGTGGGCGTTATGCTCCCCCTGCAATAACGAGAGATATCCTTCTGCCTGGGATGAGGTTTGCAGCCAAGGGGGAGCTGTTGAAAATGTTTGGCTCTTTTCAACGGGATGCCTGGTTAAATCGACGGTCGGTTTTCTTGTCTCCTCAGTTGGTGTACTTGGAGATGGCTTTGGCTGGCTGGGTTCGAAATGGGATTCGACTGGAATATCCTTTCTTTGATCCATGTGCGCGGAGGGCTGAACCGGAGCGCGGATTGCCTGCTGCATCTCTTCAGGTGATTTGTTCGGGATAGTTCTTAGACTTGTGGCCATATCCGATTGCTCTGAAGCGGGAGCCCTGCTTACTGCTCCAGTGGATTTAGCGGAGCCGGTGGTTTGCCTGGCCTGCGGAGGAGGTTTCATCGGACCGGTGATTCCTGATTGACCCACCTGAAGGTTGGGGTCAAGCTGGAGTTTGGCGGCCAGGATCTTTGGAAAGTTTTGGGGAGCGGTGGATTTATCGATTATGGCATTAAGCTTCAAGTCGTCGAGAGGGGAATGCTGCAACTCTTGATCAGTTAAAACTGCAAGGATCATCAATTTCTCATTAATCCCCCGCATCTGGCGGATTAAATCTCGGCCACGCAGATCAGGCAATTCGAAGTCCACAATAGCCGCCCGGAATTGGCTTTCGGTAAGTCGCATCAAGGCTTCGATTGCTCGGTTAGCAAGAGTAACTTTAAAGATGCCAGTCTTCTCGAGGCTCTGGCGGATTGAATTGCCATAGTCCTGATTAGCCTCAACCAACAAGATCGGTATTTCCATCGCTGACTCGATTTTAGATCACTATGAATTTCTTCGATCTCTATTCGTCGTCTTTCCTATTGAGCTCGGCTTACAAAATCAGAATTGAAGTTGGGCGTATAACTTCTCATTTGCAGATACCCAGGCACCTTTTCACCTTTACTATAGCAAAGAATGTCTTCTTCGGCGAGGCCGCTGAAAGGGATTGGATGCGAAGTTTAGGACAACTCGGAGCAATTAGTTGGAACCCTGAAATCCGAAATATGCGACTGGAATGCAAACCGCGCCCCGTAGAATATCAGGTCATAAGCCGCTTCCCAGGCACAAACGCCAGTGTTTTATAAACGCCGGAATATAGAAAAACCTCTATTTGCCTCGATGAAAGAGATATCACCCAGGGTGCCATCCTCGACAAAGGCAGCCCGATTTGTGCAAGATTGCCATTATTCAGCCTTGACAGAAAAATCACTCTAAGTGCTGGGCGTCGAGGGGATGAGCGCTTTTGTTTGGCGATCCCACTTGCGCTCTCGTTTTTAAAAGTCGGATCGCAAGCGAGTACGCATCAGTGACTATCGCAATTAATTTGTCTTGCGGCAAAGCACAGCAGGCGTTTTACCCAGACGCCTGCTGTGCATAAGAAGCTTGTTTATCTTGGTGGTCCCTCGATCCTGGGAAGCAACCAGAATGCCCAATCCTGATCGGATATACCATTGGCCATGACAACCAAGGTGAACTCAATCGATTTTCCAGCCAGGCCTTTGGCGCCAAGATCGATATCGATCTTGCGGATATTTCCGTCATAAGATTCATCCCATTGGTCGAGTATTTGCACCGGGCCACCATCAGCACGGTAGGTCACCTGGAATCTGACATTACAGGCAGAACCGCCGCTTTTATAGAGGCATCCAATCACTGTCATGAAATGATCCCCAGCCTTCACATCAAATGCAGGGAAGCGACCGGAGATGATCCCATCGTTCACCCACTGAGGATGGGTAAACAAAGCCGGTTCATCATCGGTTACGCCATTCTCGAATTTGGGATTGTTCACCTTGAGGACAAAGCCCTTAATATCGCCATCCGCGCCTGGGCAAGGCAAGGCTCCGGCACCGCTGTACCAATTTGCCGTACAATAGAAATCAATGAGGCTGTACACGACGACCGGTTTGGGTGTTGGGGTCGGTCCCACAATGATCCAAACCCAGAAAGGTTTATTTCCTTCGGTTCCGATCCCGAAAATCAGGCCTTTGTCGTTACGGAGTTTCCAAAGACTGCGGTGTTCCCCATTAACAGAGGGAGCGATGAATGTGATCGCCATATCAATCGTACCACCGGGGGGTACGGTGCCGGTCAATTGCTTCGATGGCGAGGCTCCCATGATGTTTTCACTATCAAAAACAAGAGAGTAGGCTGTCGTCCAGGTACAGGTTCCAGTATTTTTCAGCCGCCAGATTTTCTCAAAGCTCTGTCCTGGATCCATACGGGTATAGTCGGGGATCGTGACATCTTTATCAAGGGAGGCCTTGTCAACGCACGCCTCGGTTGGGGATGCAGAAGGCGAGGGCTGAACTGCGTTTGTCGGAGGGAACCCGCTCGTTGGCTGAGGGGTCAAAGTCTCCTGAATGATCACAGGAGTATCGACAAGCGCTTGAGTGAGCCTGGCATCAATGGTCTGTGCAGCAGCAGTCGCAAATTGATCTTGCGTTGGCTGGAGTCCCGGAAAATTACAGGCAGCAAAGATAAGCCCAAGGATCACAAAACTGATAAGTAGTATAAATACAGTCTCTTTCTTCATTGGATGTCTACCTCCATCGTCTCCATCCTATCCCTAAATACTGGCTGTTGAGTATATTCCTTCAGTCGCCTCTCAGACAGGATGCTATAACGGGAAAGACCTGCGAGTCAAGCGAAGGTAAAGGTTCGCCTCTTTTGTGGAGTATGATCTACTCGAAAAATTTTCGGTGATCCAGGTTAAGCCCCTCCCGTGATTTACTGATGCGAAAGTACCCGGTTAGTGTAAGTTTGCGCCATTACAATCGTTGAGTTGATATCTATTCAGAGAACACCTCTTCAATGATAACCTTAGCCAGGATATTCTATCGTAGATCAGAAGAGGCCATCGGAATGATCACCAACCTCCTTGAACCAATCCGCGTAACTATTTCCTCCTTATAAGAATGTGTCAAAGGCCCCTCTGCCTGCATATGATTGATGCAATTGTTGTG
>CAYGXU010000059.1:0-19229 GCA_964353875.1 uncultured Anaerolineaceae bacterium
CCCCTACCATCCCTGGCAATATGAGTGCCAAAGATAGAATAGGGCTGATCTCTTACGACAGCCCCACGCCGCCCCCAATCTGGCCGCGGGAGTACAGGATGCAACACTCCGTGGAATGCACCCATGGCCTTAAAAGGATGCGAAAGTGAGCAAGTTATAGTAGATTCTAGGTTGGTGATCGTCCTTGATAGGAGCGCTGGATGGATAAAATGGTCGGTTGTACAGGCAGACTGGCGAGGCTTCTCGCCTATGTCTTAGCAGCAGTGTTGATCCTAAATCTGCCAGTCGCTCTACTTGCGAGTAATACGCTGCGTTTATTGACCTCCTCAGTAACATGGAGTGAAATTGGGAAAGCTTTCTTTCTCATTGGCGGCGTTAGAGAAGAATTTGCTCGGGAGTTTTTGATGAACGTCGCTTTGGGGGAGATTTCAGCTGGGGAAAAGAGCATATTGGATAGTTTAAGACCTCAGGACCGGATAAGAATCACTCAAATATTAATCCCCGATGATTGGATTACGACGCAGATCCAGGAAAATGTAGACAGACTTCTATTGTGGGTCGAATCGGAGACGCCTGCGCCGAAATTTAGTTTTAATATTGAACCCTTGAAAACCAATCTGAAAGATGGCGGCGCGCAACGGATCGTTAACCAAATTATAGACACATGGTCGGATTGTACTCCCGACCAAAGCCGACAAATTGAAGAGGCAATGATTCAAGGTTCTCTGGAGCAATTACCGATTTGTCGCCTATCAGGTGATTTGCGTGTACGTATGGTTGAGTTTATCAGTCAGAAGATATTCGAACGGTTGGACCAGCTTCCCTCGGAAATCCCTCTAGGCGAGAACTTAGATGCTCCTGAGAGTAATTTAGAGTTAGGTTCTTTTCGGAAGCAACTATTGGTGCTTTCTTTCGATTTGCGCTTGGCCAGGATACTGCCGATATTCCTGCTCGGTATTATCATGACACTGGCGATCCGATCATGGCGGGAGTTGGGACAATGGTGGGGCCTCCCCCTTTCGGTGGGCGCTCTCCTGGGTCTTTTGCTCGTAATTGGGTTGCATGTGGTTGGGCCAGGATTGCTTAAAGGGACTTTCCCTCAGCCAGAACAGGCTGGGATCAGCCAGGAACCTATTCTTGAAGCCCTTTGGATCTTGATCGCTTCGATTCTCAATCGGACCCTGTTTCAGGCGGTGATTGTGTTCGTGTTTGCCTTAGGACTCTTCCTGGTTACTTGGGCGCTGACAAAGCGACGCCCAGTTGACACGAAGACACAACCTACTGAACATAAACCTTCAGGGGAAGTCGAGATCTTGCTCTCGCCTCCCAGTATCAGCTCATATCACCCCTCCCAGATCACTCGAAATCAGGAGTCGAAAAAGTCTACGGGTGAACCGGATAGCTAAGGGATCGTATGGAGCAGGGTGAAATTAGCAGGACCCATGGCGCCAATTGGCAGACTGGCCACCAGGACAACTTGTTGACCTCGGGTTACCTTTTCCTCTGCGCGTAACGCCCCCTCTACATGGGCGATCATTTGCTCCACCGAGTTAGCCATCGGGACCAAATGGGGTTCAACACCCCAAAGGAGAGCCATTTGGCAGAAGGTGTGTTCTTCAGGAGTGAAGGCCAGGATAGGAACGCGCGGGCGAGTATTTGCCATATAGCAGGCAGTGCGTCCTGATCGAGTAAAAACAGAGATTGCTTTTACTCCCCGGTCTTCCGCCAACTCCTTTGCAGCCAGGGTCGTTGCGACGGCATCTTCAGATAGACCCATTGCGTTTTTGTGCATCTGCAATCCCCATTGGGAAGCATGGGCTTCCGCATCCAGAATGATACGCTCCATGGTCTGGACGGATTGGATAGGAAATTCGCCGATGGCTGTTTCTCCAGAAAGCATCAAAGCATCACTGCCATCGAAGATGGCGTTGGCCACATCAGAAGACTCAGCGCGGGTGGGTCGCGGATTGTGGATCATCGATTCAAGCATTTGGGTAGCCGTGATGACCAGTTTGCGCCTCATATTGGCGCGTCGGATTATCTCTTTTTGTATGGAAGGGACCTTTTCCGGAGAGACCTCCACGCCAAGATCGCCACGAGCCACCATTACGCCATCGGCATGATCCAGGATCTCCTCAAGATGTTCAACAGCTTCTGGTCGTTCTAGCTTTGCAATAATGGGAATATGCTCGCATTGCGGTCCAAGACGATCGATGGCCTGCCGTAGTTCCAGCACGTCGCTTGCGCGGCGGACAAAGGAGAGAGCGACCGCGTCCACACCCAATTCGATCCCAAATGCTAGATCTTGGCGGTCTTTTTCAGTGATCCCCGGAATGGAAAGAGGGATCTGCGGGATGTTCACGCCTTTATGAGAACCCAAGCTACCTCCGTGGATGACCTCGGCTTCGAGTTCATCCTCAGATTTCGCCTGTGCTTTTAGTTCGATCTTGCCATCATCTAAAAGGATACGATCGCCCACAGAAAGATCTCGCAGAAGATATGGATAGTTGATGTAGATTCGTTGGGGGGAGGTCTCACTCTTTTGATTGGTGAGATGCACACGTGTGCCTGTTGATAATTCAATTTCCCGGCTGCCGGCAATCACTCCAGTGCGGATCTTTGGGCCCTGCAAATCAAGCAGGATCGCAAGGGGCTTCTTTAATTCTCTGCTAATTCTGCGAAGATGAGTATAGGCCTCTTCATGCTCTTCATAAGATCCATGTGACATGTTAAAACGCGCGACGTCCATCCCGGCAGAGAGGAGATTCTTGAGGACAACAGAGGAGTATGAGGCAGGGCCAATCGTGGCAACGATTTTAGCACGTCGTTTCATAGGTATTTCAACTCGTAGGCTTCACGTTCTAGTTGCTCTTGAAAATCCGGGTGGGCGATATTGATCAACGAACGGGCACGCTGGCGGATCGTCTTACCATAGAGGTGTGCGATCCCAAATTCGGTTACGATATAGTGGACATGATTGCGGGTTGTGACAACTCCCGCGCCCGGTTTTAACATGGAAACGATGCGACTCAGGCGACTGCTATCTCGCAAGGTCACAGTTGAAGGCAGGGCAATGATTGGTTTTCCGCCTTGACTGCGCGAAGCGCCATAGACGAAATCGAGTTGCCCACCAACGCCGGAATAGAATTTGGGACCGATCGAATCAGCGTTGACCTGTCCAGTTAAATCGATCTCGATGGCGGAGTTAATGGAGACCATTTTGTGATTCTTGGCGATTACGAAGGGGTCGTTCACATATTCTGTCGGATGAAGCTCAACAATCGGGTTGTCGTCTACGAACCGGTACAGGTCTTTTGTTCCTAAGATGAATCCAGCGACGATCTTTCCTGGGTGGATCGTTTTCATTTCATTGTTAATCACACCTTTGCGAACAAGGTTCATTACGCCATCGGAAAATAACTCGGTGTGAACACCAAGGTCTCTTTTGCTGTCCAAAAAGTGGAGCACTGCATCGGGAATGGCGCCGATTCCCATCTGCATCGTCGAGCCATCCTCAATCAATGTCGCGATATACCCACCGATCTTCATGCTGAGTTCATTCGTCTCGCCCATTGGGAGCTCAGCAAGGGAGTAGTTGACTGGAATGACATGGTCGATTTTCGATATGTGAATGAAAGAATCACCCAATGTGCGAGGCATTTGCTCGTTCACTTCAGCGATAACGGATCGGGCAACTTGAGCAGGGGTTTTTACCAATCCTGCTTCGATACCCAGGCTGCAGAAGCCATGTTCATCCGGAGGAGCGACATGGATGAGGGCAACATCTAAGGGAAGGATGCCATTTCGGAAAAGTAAGGGGACTTCAGAGAGGAAAACGGGAGTAAAGTCCGCCCGGCCTTCATGAATAGCTTGACGCACATTACTGCCGATGAAGAGATTATTAATGCGGAAACTTTTTTCCAGCCCGGGCTCTGCATGAGGCGCTGGCCCAATCGTCAGGACTTGGATTATTTCGACATCTTCCAACTCGGGCGCGCGATTAACAAGAGCAGCGAGGATATTTTGCGGGACGGAGCAATTTCCCGTTAGAAAGATCCTTTGCCTGGATTGAATCGTTTTAACAGCATCCTCGGCTGTGGTGAGGCGGGATTCATATTGCGATAACCAGGTCATCTTGTTTGGCCTCCAGTCCCTCCCAAACGTTTCATATGAATGATCTCCCCATTTCGAGCGTTTACCCCCCGTTCCAAAGCTGGGATACGAGTAATCGCCTCCTCTATACCAAATTTTGCGAACGCTTCCAGGTATGGATAAGCGCCATTATAAAAGACGTGGGTTGCGGTTCTACCTAGGACACCGGACATATTTGGAACGCAATAATGCACGACGCCTTCTTCGACATAGGTGGGACTGCCATGATGAGTAGGCCGTGATGTCTCAACGCAGCCGCCCTGATCAATACTCATGTCGATGATGATTGATCGTGGTTTCATATTGGCTACCATTTCACGCGTGACAATGACCGGTGTCCGCTGACCGGGTACAAGTACAGCTCCAAGGAGCACATCCGCATAAGAACAAGAGCGGTTGATGTTGTAGGGTGTGGACAACATGGTGACGACTGGAGCGTGGATTCGATCATGTAAACGCTGTAGGCGTTGAAGATCAACATCGAGTACCGTTACTTGGACTCCTGCATTGATGAAGCCTATCGCAGCCGTGCTTCCGACTGTCCCGGCGCCCAGGATGACGACCTCCGGAGAGGGCACCGCGGCGATATCTCCAAGCAGGATACCACGGCCTCCATGGTCGTTCTGCAGGAGGCGGGCGGCGACATAGACTGCCATCCGCCCGCCGATCTGGCTCATCGGAGCGAGGACAGGCAGGAAACCATCTTCTTGTTCTATCTGTTCATAGGCGATGACGGTCAGCTTATTCTCGATCAATGATTCGATCTTGTTTTGGCGGGCTGCAGCCAGATGCAGAAAGCCCGCCAACGCTGCGTTAGGTCGAATCATTTCTAACTCATTTTCCAAAGGACGAGCGAATTTGAGAATCAGATCGGCTCTTCCAAAGACTTCCTCTGCGCTGTAGACGATCTTTGCTCCAACGGTCTCATAATCTTGATCCGTGAAACCCGCACCTTCACCGGCTTCCCGTTCTACGTAAACTGTATGCCCATGATGGACAAAGAGGCGCACGCCTGCTGGAGGTAGTCCTACTCTATATTCGAAGGATCTTCTTTCTTTCGGTACACCGATGTTCATCGATTCTTTCTCCATAGATTGAGATCAGATCTGTCGGTTTACGTGTGCAGGTTGGATTGAAGGGATTGTTTAACCGGCAGATGATTCTCTGTTGACGATTAGACGAAGCGCACTTGTAGGTCCTCTCTACTCGAAACCATCTGTAAACAAGTAGGCCAGAATGGCTTTTTGGGCATGCATCCGGTTCTCCGCCTGCTCAAAAATGACCGAGTGAGGCCCATCTGCGACTTCATCCGTGATTTCCTCTCCACGATGAGCGGGCAGGCAATGCATGACGATTACGGAGGGATCTGCCTCAGCCAGGAGTTTTTGATTTACTTGATAAGGAGGAAAGACCTTTTTCCGCTCCTCAGCCTCCGTTTCTTGTCCCATGCTGGTCCAGGTATCTGTGTAGATGACATTGGTATTACGCACAGCCTTATGCGGGTCGCTGATCTTTCGGATGGTGGCTCCGCTCTGCTTGGCGATTGAAAGCCCCTCTGAGTAAAACTCGGCAGGGATTTCGAAAGTTGTCGGAGAGGAAAGAGTGTAGTTTATGCCCATCAGAGCGCAAAGGTGAAGCAGAGAAACGGCGACGTTGTTCCCGTCGCCAACATAGGTGAGGCTCAATCCCTCCAGGCGCCCGAAATGTTCCAACATCGTAAGCGCATCCGCCATCGCCTGGCAGGGATGATCGTAGTCACTCAATCCGTTAATGACCGGAACCGAGGCATATTCTGCCAGCTCGAGAATGTGCTCATGATTAAAAACACGCGCCATGATGGCATGAACATAACGTGATAGGACGCGGCTGACATCAGCGATCGATTCGCGCTGGCCAAGCCCAATCTCACTAGGTGAAATGAACAGGGCATCCCCTCCTAAATGATTCATCGCCATTTCAAAAGAAATACGGGTTCGAAGGCTTGGTTTTTGAAAAATCATCCCCAAGACCTTATCCTTAAGAATGGGGCGATTCCCGCCCTTTTGCCATTCATCTTTCAAGCGGATGGCGAGTTCAAGAATTTTTTCTAATTCATTGGCCGAGTAATCGGTTAATGAGAGAAAATGACGCATGTTCTCCACTCCCCAAAGGTATTTTAGATGGACGTTCCTGCAGGAGTATAGCATATCTATGGGGAGGCGTAGAGGGCTTGATGAATAGGTAGTGCATCTTGTCTGACTTCGACCGGCGAGTCAGTGGGGAATTGATCGCTCTACGATTTGTCTGAGGAAAGGAGGAATTATTTAATGTAGTTTTAAGGCGCATGCCTTGCTTCAGAAAGTCCGCTCTTCCCAGAAGGCTGAGGTTCGGGAAGAATAGTTCTCACGAGTACTGAAATTGCAGGTCGGATCGGGCTTCCTGCTTTTTCTAAGCAGTGGTTTGTCCAAAGGTGCAATTGTCGAAGATGTACATCAGCAAGCTCTGTGGGGAAGAGTAAAACAACGGGGATGTCCTTCGTACGATCGTCAATCCGAAGCGCTTCCACCATCCGGAAGCCGGCTGCATTGGCCATGAAAAGGTTAAGAAGGATTAAACTCGGTCTTTGCTGTCGGGTAGCAACAAGACCTTCGAATCCTGAGGAGGCTGTCTGGACTGTTGCCTGAGTGAGGGGCTGTAGAAGGTCCTGAGTATGCTGTCGATTCTCAATGATGTCATCGATGATTAAAATACTATTATCTTTCTTGACTTCTGGGATCAGGAAGCGACAAGTGCTTTCGAGAGCATCTGTCTGAATGGGTTGGATCAGGAAAGTGGCGACTCCCAGATTCGTACTTGCTTGCAGGTCATCTGAAAATGCGATTGCTTTGATCGGAATCAGATGTGTGGCTGATATCTCTCTCATTCGGTATAGGGATCGCCATCCTAAACCTTCGGATATAGATGGATCGATGAGGATCATATTCGGTTGAACAGCAGTGATTTCTTTGATGAGATGATCCAGATTGGATACGGGATGGTAGATAACCCCCAACCCTTGAATCAAGTTGCCAACGGATTGTTGTTTGATGGGGTCGACGAAGAAACCGAGGACGCGCGGCTTTTCCTCTGTGATTTGGGCGGCTTCTTTGAGTTGAAGGGGTAGTGTGAAGTGGAAGGTGCTTCCTTGCCCAAGCGTACTCTCGACCCAAATCTTCCCGCCGTGGAGCTCGACCAAGTGTCGGCAGATCGATAATCCAAGACCTGATCCCCCTGTTTTGCGTGTCTGGGAAGAATCTAATTGAGAGAAGGGTTCGAATAGTTTCTTCTGGTCTTCGAGGGAGATTCCCGGGCCTGTGTCAGATACAGAGATAAGGACTTCCCTGCGACTTCCATCCTGTTTCATTTGGGCTGAAATGCCAATCTGTCCTTGGTCAGTAAATTTCACCGCGTTAGATACAAGGTTCAACAGCACCTGGCGGAGACGGATACTATCCGCCCGGACAGCGGGAAGCTTTTCAGGTAATTGGAGGGCGAGTTCGACGGGTTTATCTTTTATTAGGCCATTTGCAGTTGCGACCACGCTGCGGATCATATCAAAAAGGTCGATTTCGCTGAAACTGAGTTCCATACGCCCTGATTCGATCTTTGAGAAGTCTAAGATATTGTTGATTAATCCGAGAAGATGTTGACCGGCGTTATAAATGGCACTGAGATCTTGTCGTTGTGTGTCGGTAACCGGGCCATCGATCCCCTTTAAAATCACCCGAGAAAAACCGATGATGGAGTTCAGCGGGGTCCGCAGTTCATGGCTGACATTTGCCAGGAATTGCGTTTTTAAGCGATCGGCTTCCTGCATTTCCTCCAGAGCTTGCTGTGTTAGTTGGTACGAACGCACATCTTGGAGTGCAAGGGCAAGTTGCTGTGTAATGGCGATCGCCAGCTCTACTTCATCTTCACTCCAAGAGGGATCATCAGGTCGACGATCAAATTCCAAGGCGCCAAATGCCATCCCTTGCTGATTTAAAATTGGCACCCGCAGCGTCCGATCTTCCACGCCCGCCTCTGAAGGGATCTCCGCTTCACCTTCAAAATTTAATGCAGTTAACCTTCCACCTTGGAAACGATAGCCAGGAACGGGACCCCATGTTGCTGCAATGGGAGGGGTTGGTTTGGCAGCAATTGCCTGTTGGTATTGCAGCATCCCCGTTACGACTTCTTGTCGGCTTGGTGCTTCCCTTTTGATGATCTGAACAACACCGCGATAGCCGGATTGGAGCATGGATTCCCCACCGCGATAGAGAGCATTGATCATGAGAGGTATAGGGTTTCCATCATGACGTTTGCCATCGATTTGAAGATTGAAAATATGCTCGCTTTTTTCTAACGCTTCTTGGATTTGTTCAATTGCTCGGGTTGAATGAGCGAGGATTTGCAGGGGCTGACCGACGAGGTCGTCCGATTTATAACCGAGAATCTCTTCTACCTCCCGACTGCACCACAGGATTTTCCCCTCCGAATCGACTTCCCATACCCAGCCAGGAGGATAATCACCGAATTTTCGCAAGGATAGCGGACGACCAAATGGGCCGGTTTCATCCGATGCGAAGAATTCAGAAAATAGGATCTCAAGCCGCTTGTGTAGATCTTCCAACGGTATCTCTTGCATATTGTAATAATTCCTGAGCTAATTCCCGGTATTGGAGCGCCCCTCGACTTTTTGGCGCGAAGGTTGTTATCGGTTGAGCATAAAGTTGGCACTCACGAAGATTGCTATCTATTTCGATGATGGTATTAAACACAGCGTTGCCAAAGGCTTTACGAATATGCTGTTGTAGATTTTGATGAACGCGATTCTGAGGCTCGATCATGGTAAGAAGTAATCGATATCGGAGGGTGGGATTGGTTCGTTGACGGATGTATCGAATCAAATTGAGTGCCGAACCGATCGCATTCGCTGAGAAGTATTCGCATTGCGTAGGTAAAATGTGCAGATTGGCAGCGGTGAGCGCAGATTGTGTAAGCGCGCCGATGGCTGGGGGGCAGTCGATGATGATGAAGTCGAATTGTGATGTCTCTTCCAATGCGTTCTGCAACAAACGGTCGAAATTCTCGCGTATCCTTAAAAACTGTTCCAGCAGCTGCATCTCTTGATTGGCAGGTCCTATCTCGATATTTTTGACTCCTGTCCGTAGCAAGATGCTGGTTAATTTTTGCCCACCCATAAGCACATCAGCCATCGTCCGTTGAAGGCTGGCGGGCTTCAGACCTAAGGACAATGTTAGATTCGATTGAGGGTCAAGATCGATTAATAAGACGCGCATATCCCGTTCGGCAAATGCAGCGCCAAGGGAGAGTGCAGTTGTGGTTTTTCCTACCCCGCCTTTTTCGTTGGCTACTGCGATAATGTAGCTCATTTTAGCCACCTTCACGATCGTCAGGATGCTCCGCTTCACCTTCAGAGGCTGCAACCGGGTGTTCCGTCATGTCTATAGTATTTTTGCCATCAGTTTTTTCTGCCGACAACTGGATCCGCGCTTCAGATGCCCCTAAAGCCTTACTCATCTCAATCAAAACCGTTCGCATGATTTTATCAACATCGCGCTCGGCTCGGATATGGCTGGTGATTTCCACGACTGCCTTCTCGCGATCTGCCCTGTGAAGCGTCTGCTCGAAGAGGCGTACATTCTGAACTGCAACCGCAACTTGATCTGCAAGGATTTGTAGCACTGAGATATCATCTTCGCCGAAAGCATCCTCGCGATCTTGGGCGATGTTGATGGCGCCGATGACTCTTTGCCCGATTTTTAGTGGGATTCCCAATTCGGATTTTGTATTCGGTAAGTCAGGATTGGGCTGAAAAAATGGATCGGATTGCACCTGAGTAGCAAGGTAATAATCTCCTGTACTAATCGTACGGCTGATGACTGATTTTGTGTAGAGGCTCTGGCTGTATCCAAGAGCCTTGAGGATTTCAGCCGATTCGCCTGCTGCCTCCTGTAGAACTGCGCTCTCCGAATTTTTGTTGACAAAGAAGATGGAGACATGATAATAACCAAAACGTTCTTGGATCAAGGTAACTACGCGATTAAGGAGAGCGTCCATATGCAGCAAAGTACTTGAAGTACGAGCGATTTCCGCAGCGGTCTGCAATTGCGCCACCTTCCGATTTATCTCCTCCATCAGACGGACTTGCTCTAGCGAGGTTGCTAATTCATCAGCAACAGCCTCAAGTATTTCCTGATCTTCTTCTGTCCAATCGCCAGATCGCAGACCTTGTAGGTTTAATTTTCCAATGACTTCGCCGCGCAATTCGATCGGCGTTTCTAAGGATGTATTAGCGGACTCTTGGTCGAGTAGAGGGATGCCAAATTCAACGGTCGCCTCATCACCCCCCTCTTGACGACCAAACATTTGTGACCAGGCCGCGGAAGTTTGTTGCCGATAGAGGATATCGATTTGATCGAGATTCCGTTGCATTTCTTCCAATAGACGTGCATTTTCCAAGGAAGTCGCACATTGGGCAGCAACCAGCTCTAATGCGTCAATTTCATCTTTGCTTAACTCGCCTCGGGCCCCAGCTTCGATCGCGAGCGTACCGAAAACCCGATCCCGAGTAATAAGTGGGATCGCCAGGATCGTACGGGAGATATTATGTCGAGGGTCTTGTGTCTCCAACTCATGTAGCGGGCGTTGGGCAAGCTGTTGTGTCTGTTTTAATGCGACCGTCTGACCCAAAATGCCTTCGCCAATTGGAGCGGAACCGACTGGCGATGGGGATGGAGCGCTCTCAGAAGCGGATACACTACGCACGATCACTTCCTCGTGTTCGACCAGGCCTAATGTCACCCGACTTAAATGAAAAACTTCTCGAATAGCTTTTGGGATGTCCTCGATCAATGCCTCGTAATTCGTCTGTTGACTGAAGCGATGGAAGATGGAAATTACTTTACTTCGTTGTTCTGCAAGAGTGGTCTGGCTCAGCAGGAGACGTGCATTCTCGATCGCCACAGCCAATTGATCGGCGATAATCTGAAGAAATAGGAGATCAGGCTCGGAGAACGCTTTCCGTTCTTTGCTCTGGATATCCAAGGCTCCGATGATCATTCCCGAAACCTTCAATGGGATCGCCAATTCCGATCGTGTCTCGGGAAGATCCGGATTGGCAAAGTAGACTGCATCCTGACTGACATCAGCAGCAATTCTCGCTTCTCCGTGTTCTGTGACATGTCCAACAATTCCTGTGATGCCAATTGGCAAACGGTGGCCGCGCTTCCGCATGCGTTTTCCACCCTCTGAAGAAGCTGCTCTTAAGACTGCGGTTTTCTTTTCATCGTCAAATAAAAAGATGGCCACATGATAGAAACCGAATCGTTCTGAGATCAGCTTGACCGATTCGTCGAGTAATTGCTCAATATCCCGCATGGCGGTCGCATCTCGGGCGACCTCTGCAGCCAGACGGACCTCCTCCGTTCGCTGCAATACCCGTTCCTCCAGAGAATGGTAGAGCTGAGCCAGTTCATTGGTCATATAGTTGAAGGCTTGAGCAAGCCGACCAATCTCATCTTTTTGTTCGATAGATAGACGATGTTCAAGATCGCCGGAGGCCACGCGTTCAGCGAAAACAGTCAACGTAGCTAATGGGCGAAGAGAGCGGCGGGCAATGAGTGGAATGAGTAATGCCAAGAGGATTATTGTGAATAAAATCAGACCACCTACGTAGGGTGCCAAAGTGGTCAGCCCTGCAAAGGCTTCATCCCGAGGCAATTCAATAATGACCGCCATGGTCCATTTAGGAATCCATTGGTATGCACCCAGCATCCTTTGTCCATCCGGGTTTTGATATTCGAGTATACCGCCTCCCTCCTGAACAGTTCCAGCAAGCACAGGGTGAACGAAGTCACGTTGGATGGTGGGCATCATGGAATAACGTGAAGCCTGAATTAGGATATCAGGGGGAATCGCTAGAAAAGCATTTCCTCGTTCAATGCGGTAGATCCCTCGTTGTTCCCAAAAGACTTGCATGGTTTCTAGAAGTGCAGCGACACGCAGGTCGCTATTTACACCAATAAGCAAACTGTCTGGAGCAGGCTTTCCCTGTGCACGTACAGGTGTGCTCGAGATAAAGGTTAGACCTCCCGGAGCGAGGTCAGGCAAATCAAAGAACGGGGCTGTATCGATCTGATTCGTATTGATCAAACTGAGAGAAGGAAATGCATTCCCCTCCCAATTTGGATTTGTGGAAACGAGTACTTTTCCGACTTGTCCATCCTCCCTCATACTTACAATAAAGAGATCACTGAAGAGGGATTCATCCTTGCGCGTGCGTAATTCCTGCAAGATTTCTCGTGCCACTTGGCGGGTTTCTTCATTCGGATTGACGAGGATTTCCGCGATGGATGATTTCAATTCCTCCCGAAGTGCCCCAAGGAAGAGGTGCGATTGACGCTCAAACACCCAATCATTTAACGATTCGACCTGGGCCTGCAATGCAGAACTCATTTGTGCATTGGCTTGGTTCTTCAAGATGTCTCTTGCGCGCAGATATGCACCAAGGCCGACAAGGGTAAAAGGAATGAGAATAAGCGGGAGAATCAGAAAGGTTAAGCGCGTACCCAGGCTTCTTTGGCGATCATGATCCTTTCTGCTCCTATTTGGACTAACTAACTTTCTCATTCACTTGACTCCTGCGGAGGGGGCTCCTCTCTTTCATTCCGTATTTGCTCCTGAGGGAACTCTTCCATCGAGCTTATTTTTGGTGCTTCAGGACCCAATTTAATTGAAGCCCGTGTGGCTCTAAGTGAGCGGCTGAGTTCACGTGCGGTCGTTTCAAGGATGGTTTTAAAGTCGGGTGCTCGGCGAACTTTGCTGGTAATTTCGTGGATTAAGCGCTCCCGTCGTGCAGTGCGTTGTACTTGTTCCATGAGTTGAGCATTCTGCAATGCAGTTGCCACTTGGCTGGCAAGGGTGGTGAGAAGCGCCGCATCATCCTCGCTATAGCGCATCTCCCGTTCATGATCAAGGACGACCAGCGCACCAAGGATATCATCTCCAATTAAGAGGGGGACGCCTAACCAAGAACGAGCAATTTTCCCCTCTATTTTCGCGCCGAGAGCTCTCGCTCGCCTTTCGGCATCCTTCTGTAATAACAGCGGTTGCCTCGTACGGATGATCAAGGATGTTAAATCATCGCCATAGGGTATGGGGGGTACATTGACCACACTTTTATTCTCAGAGACATAGGGGAAGCGAATGAGATTGGCCTCAGGATCGTACAAGGCGAAGTAAAGGTCTGTTTCATCTAACACCTGATGGATTTGAGCATGGACTACTCGATAGAGTGACTCGAGACGCAAGTGTTGTGAGACAGCCTGGCTGACTCGGTTAACGACTTCCAGTTCGGCAAGGCGGCGGTGTTCCTCGGTGTATTGACGAGCACTTTCCAATGCGAGGGCAATCTGGCGGGAGATCGCTTGTAGGAGAGCAATATCCTCGCTTGACCAACGCTCAGAATCTCCAGTTCTACGTGCACCAATGGCAGCAACGACCTCACCTCGCATTTGTACAGGGATGGCAATCTCCCGTTCATCATCGCTCAAGATCAATTCTTGTCTTTGCGCTGCCTGATCAATCGTATCAAACCTATGCTTTTCCTCACCCGGAAGGATGGGAGTAAGGACACCTGCCTGGATGACTGTCCCTTCAATCGATCGGGCGATACGGCGCCATGAGGGTCGTGTGAGATCTCGATAAGAGGACTCGAAACGTTCAAGTTGTTGTTGAGTCTGGCGAAGGAGCCGAGCACTATCAATGGCAATGGCCAGCTCATCGGCGATGGCTTCCATTGTACGGATATCATCCTCGGTGAAGGCGTCGCTTTCTATGCTTTGGATATCCAATGCCCCCAGGAGTCTATTCCCCACGATCAGCGGGATGGTTAACTCCGAGCGAGTATCAGGGAGGGTGGGAAGTCGAAAGTAAAACGGGTCCTCATTCACATCTTGTGCGATGCGTGGGCTGCGATTGGCTGTCACCCATCCGATCATACTGACGCTGCCCACAGCTAACCGGAAGTGTTTCTCAATGAGAGTATGCCCGACCTCGCCAGTGCTTGCGATAAGATTGCCCCAGTTGCCTGTTTCATCCACCATAAAAATGGAAACATGGTAATAGCCAAAGCGTGAATGGATTAATTCGATCGCCCGATTCATCAATTCCTGTGGATCGGCCATCTCACTGGCGAGTTTTGCGATAGTTGAGGTGGTTTCTAGTTGGGTAGCTTTTCTTTGGAGGCTCAGAGTTCGTTGTTGAACCAGGTACTCCAGCTCACGACTTTGCACTTGGAGCCGGGCTGTCAAGTCTCGCTCAAGCCGCAGGGCGCGTTGCATTTCACGCCCCGAAATCCAATTGAAGATCACCAGCACAGCCAATCCGAGGCCTAGACCGATCGCATCGATGATCACGGTTTCGGATGGAGGAAACACCGTGGATATGAATCCATATTGTTGGGCCCATCCACTGAGAAGGTAGACGACCATGCTGAGCACAACGAAGAGCGTCGCTGCCTCCACCCCGATGAGAATCCCGGCACTGACAACCACCATGGCCATCCCCACAGTCGATATGTGTCCAATACCCACCTGCAGGAAAGATCCGGCCATCACCAGGAAGACTACGCTGGCTGGGATATAGGCTGCTAACTTGACTCGACCACGCCGGCCTAACCAATAGGAGAGGATATAAAAAGGTTGGACTCCCAGACCGGCGATCGCACCTGCCGGAGGGGAAAGGTTGAGCAGCCAAAGTACGAGCATGATCACGCCAAAGGTAAAACCAGGACCAGCAAGCCCAAGGAGTACAATATTCAGTAAATATTGACGATGGGCAATATCAGGATCGGGCGAAGTGGGTTTTAGCCAATCCTGGAAGCGTTTAATCATCGTATACCCTCTCTATCAAGGCCTGGAATTCTCTCATTTTGAGCCGAAAGCCTCCAGAACCGAAGTGAAAGCTTGCATTGTGGTATATTTCGGTGACCACCCCGTCGCTTTTAGTTTCTCATTGCTGGCAACGATCGAGTAACGACTGAGATCGATCCATTCTGGTGCAAATACCGAAGCGCCTGTTTTCCATAAAATCGCCATCAAGGCCCGTACGATAAAGCTTGGAAGGGGGACGATCTTACTCCCGCCCGAGTTGACCAACTGCCGCAAAGTACGCGGATCATCACTGGTGACATTGTAAATCCCGGGTAAGTCCTTTCTGATCGCCAGGTAAAGCGCTTGAGCCAAATCATCTTCATGGAGTAATTGAATGGCAGGATCATATCCCTGAACAACCACAGCCGTTGGATTGACCATGGATACCATTTGCGCAGGATCGGCATGCGGGCCAACAACCGTGCACGGGCGTAGTCGTGTCACGAGAATGTCGGGGTGCTCAAGACAAAATTGATCTAAGAAAGCCTCGTTGATGCCCTTGGCACGACTGTAATACAACTTGACATTGGAACGAAGCTGTGATTCTTCTGTGAGGGGAATGGGGTTATCGGGATGGAATCCATACCCGACAACACTATTGGTGATCACTAATTTTTGTATCCCTTTACGAGCAGCAGACCGTATCAGTTCTTGGGTTCCCCGAATGTTGATATCATCGAGCTCCTTATCTCCAGGGCGACGCATTAGAACAAAGGCCAGATGAACAAGTACATCCGCACCCTCGATCACTTGCTCAACTCTGGGATCGCGTATATCCAGTAAATGGAACTCGAACTTGTTCGAAAGTGAAGCTTCGGCAGGAGGTTGGAGATCGATCCCGATCACCCGTTTAATTTCTCGATCTTGCTCAAGTAGCGGCATTAAGACCTTGCCGAAGTAGCCTGAGATACCAGTGATGGCAAGCGTCTTTGTTTTCATCTTTTCCCTTCCCGTTGATTATTGTTGATCATTCTATTCCTTCATTTCAGTGAATGGGTAGCTTGATTCAGATTCATCTTCAGGTGTAGTAAGTTTAACAATAATCTCTGCACCTCCTAATGCACGATGAAGTGCTTGCGTTGCAGTCTGGAGCACAAGTTGAGGGTCCATCAGACCGCTTAGCTGGCTGGTGATTTCACTCACCAATCGGGCACGCTCTGCCGCGTTGGCGGATTCTTGCGCCAATCGAGCGTTTTCGATTGCCGCGCTTAGTTGATCAGCTAATGTTTGTAAAACCTCAAGTTCTTCCTTTTTGAAGGCATTCTTGTGAACGCTTTGAACATCTAATGCTCCTAACGGCTGCCCTGCAATCTGGAGTGGGATTGCAGCTTCGGATAAAGCACCTGTGAGGAGTTCATCGCTATATTCGTTTTGGTCTTGACTATCTTCAGCAATGATTTTTGCCTTCTTCTCATTCATTACCCATCCAATCATGGTTTGGGAGCCAATCTCTAATTTACGTCCACGTGAATGCGAATGACCGTTGATTTCGCCTGCTGATTCTCGCAGAACGGCAAAGCGACTTTCTTGATCAATAAGGAAGATTGATACGTGATCATAGCCGAAACGTTCTCTGATCAAAAGAACTGCCTGACGCAACAATTCATCAAGACTGGGAATCGAGATGATCGCATGGGCTACCTCAGATGCTGTTCGTACCTGACGTGTCCTTTCTTCAACTTTTGCCTCCAAGGATTGGTAGAGGGCGCCTAATTCTTCGGCCATACGATTTAACGCTGCTGCAAGGGCGCCCAATTCATCTTCACGGTTTGCCTCCAATCGATGTTGCCACTCGCCTCGAGAGATTCGGTTTGCAAACTGCGCCAGGGAGGTGAGAGGCTGGAGAGTACGATTGGTAATTAGGACGACAATGATGAGAGTAATGATGGCTACAATCAGGATTAGAGCAAACATGAAGGGCGCAAGGGTGATCAATCCTGAAAAGATGTCCGCCTCAGGCAATTCCACAACAATCGCCATTTGCCAATTTGGAATCCACTGATAAGCACCCAGGACGGAAGCGCCTTCCGGTGAGCTGTAGGAAAGCGTGCGTGTTTCGGGTGATATTGCTACGGCGAAAATGGGATGGGATGCCTGTGTTTGGGTTTCGACAGCGGTCGCGAAACGCGCGAGCGAAATGAGGGTGTCCGGTGCCAGGGCTAAGAAGGTATTTCCTCTTTCGACACGATAAACGCCAATGCGTTGCCAAAAGACCTGCAAATCCTCCATAAGCTGAACGATGTGGCGGCCGGAGTTGACCCCGATGAGATAATGGCTAGGCAATTGCTCCCCTCGTAATCGTATTGGAGTTATGGAAAGGAAGCATATAGACTCCGGGGAGAATATTGGGTCGTTTAGAAGCGGCAAGGTGTAGACATTATCTGGTTTGAAGTCTGCTAACCAATCCAGCTTGAGATTCTCATTTTCGGGTTTCGTTGTGGCAATGATGGTCGTGTCCGATATTTGTGCCAGGAGTATCTCGCTGAATAGATCCTCGCCCCCTTGCGCTTTTATCTTACCCAATTCATTCTCGATCTGAAACCTTGCCGTCTCAGCCCCTCCCTTGGCCATGTAAGCTCTGATGCTATCTTGAAGCCTGGATCGTTGGCTGGCGAGGAAGAGGTGCTGAATTCGAGCATCCGCCCATTCTGTGATGGCTGCGGTCTCCCCTTGTGTAGCGGAGACCATTTGATTCACAGCTTCTTGCTGAAGAATTGAGCGTGTTCGCAGATAAGCCAGACCTCCCATCGCAATCATCGGCACCAGGACGACGGGAAGAAGAATAAAAGCTAACCTGCGCCCGATTTTTGCTTTCGGCTGGATCTCATGATTTGGTTTACGGTCCTTCGGTTGACGCATGGTTTATTCAACCTCCCAGATTTTTTCCCCGTGAAGCATGCGTTCGATCTGAACAGGAAATCGATCTGGATCCAGCGGTTTACCGATGAAACCATCAAATCCTGCTACTTGTGCGCGCTTCATCTGTTCTTCACTGGCATAGGCTGTAACGGCAACGATCGGGATGTTTTTGAGTATCCCGTGCTCGCGCAATTTTTGAAGCGCCTCATATCCATCTTCATAGGGCAGGCGAATGTCCATGAGAATGAGATCAACCCGGGGAAGTGAGTCGACGTATTCGACTACCTCATAACCTGATGTTTTCCATTCGCAGTGGTATCCGGCATGGCCTAAGATACGAGCCATAAGGACGAAATTAGCGACATTATCTTCAACAATGAGGATGGTGACATCCGGTTTTTCCTCGGGCACGAATTGATCTCCAATCTGCTTCCCCATCATTTGCGTTCCAGATATTGTCCGATGATTTGTGGCAGGTGATCGACATCAATCGGTTTTTGAATGAGTCCATCGCAGCCTGCGGAAAGGGTGATATCTATATTACCTCGGATCACATCAGCAGTAATGGCCACAATGGGCGTTCGCCTAAAAGCCGGATCCGATCTCAAGTAAGAAGTAAATGTCAATCCATCGATTTCTGGCAGATTGATATCTACCAAAACCAGATCCGGGTGAAATTCCTGAGCGATTTGCAGGCCTTCAATCGCATCCCCCGCTTCAAGAACAGCATAGCCCGCCGCCTGAAGTATCCTTTTCACTAGAATGCGGTTATCGAAGTTATCTTCAACGTAAAGGATTGTCAGAGGCTGATCGGTCATACCGGTTTCGACCTCAGCAGTGTTGTGAGTATTATATATTAATCATAACTTAATCTGGACTAGGAGGAAGGTTCAGGAAGGGATATTGAGTCAGGTAAAAAGCGGATTTGAGAGGGGTGCAGTCAAGAGTTCGGAGGGGAGGGACAATGCAAGTCGAACCCAAATGACTACCTGGTAAAGGGTTAGATCTGCTCTTGTGATCATGATATCCCCCGAAGGGTGTAATAGTTGCCCAGAGCGGTCCATCGCCGCCACAATTTACGAAAACCTCACCTAACCCTAGCAGGGTGGATTTTCAATCTCATCTCCGTCGAATGCAAAGCGTGTTTTTTATCTGGGTAGTTCCTTTTTGATGCCATTCGGCAGTTATTTAAGAAAATTTTCCTTAAGGTGTTTTTGTCAATCAAAAATGCACCCATTTGTGAATTGAAAATGCACCCACTAC
>CAYGXU010000060.1:0-18918 GCA_964353875.1 uncultured Anaerolineaceae bacterium
GGGAGGGGAGGAAAGGGCCTCGGCTGAAAAGCATGTGGGGCAAAGGGCCGACCCAAACGGGTCCGCAGCTGTCGGCTGAATAGCCGACCTGGAGGGGCAGATCATCATGAGGAGCATCTTCGGTAAAGACAGCGCGATTCCCAACCGGTCGGTCCCAAGGAACCTCCCTGTGCGCATCAAGCTAAAGCCGAGGGAACTGGTGATCCCGGGGTTGACCCCCCTCCTGGCCGCCGCCGTCGACCGAATGTCTCTGGCGAAAATGGCCAGAGTCGGGCTGAAGGCGTTTATTTGGTTACATCCGTGATTATCGCTGGCGTCTGGACGGCGGAGCTGTAGGATGGGGCGCACCTTGTGTGCGGGGGTGGGCGATCCCGATCGTGTCCCTTGGCGGTTGTATCCCGGGAGCCATAGGCGCTGGTGGTGTAGCCGGATGCGCTGCGGTGGCCAGGAGCCCGGATATCCCTGCTGGGATTGGTGTCGTAATGTGTGTTGTCATTATGGCGATCTGCTGGCTTATGTTTATCGTGTTCATTTGGAGGACCGCAACGGGAGCACTTTTCTGAGATCTTCTCATTGAGGCAAAGGGACATGATCTTTAAATTTAGTCATCTCTATCGATTATTTATTGTCAGTCTGTCAGTCTCAGCTACAATTTCATGTCTTCTACTTTACGGCGATCAGCAGATGGATAGCGATTTAGAAACGACGCCGACAGCTTCTGCTTCGTCAACACCCAAGATAACCCTGGCGGAATATCGCAATGAGGATTTCTCTCTGGATTATGATGAGAACCAATGGAAGGAAGGTGTCTTCGACGGAAGCGGGAGACCCGCAATGCCATCAATACGCTTTGGAGCGCTGATTCATCGACTCGACTCCAATTGTGCAATCGCGTTCAGGCTGGGAGGTTGGCATGGTCCGGAGGAGGGGGAGTGGGAGTTCGAAAAGGAGGATGTCATTCTTGGGGAAGTGCACTACCATGTATGGAGACACTATTTGTCGCCCCAAGGATTGATATACATTGTGTATGACCCCTTTCAAGCGGATACGGGCGAGGATTATTTACCCGGAGGGAGAGATTTTTGGGTGAGTGTTGGAGAACCGAAAGATGTCTGTATCCATGATGTTGAAGAGGTTCTTTCGACATTCAAATTAGTTGAAAAAGCCGAATGAATTGAGAGAAACACAGAGAAGGGAGGTCATTATGATATGGGAATACTGCAAAATCTATGTGCCGATGAACCTTGATGTAAAGGATGGAAGATTTTCCAAAGACCTGCCAAAATGTTATAATGTATATACAAAAAGGTTATAGTATTACTGGGCAACATTTGCGTCATTCGCGTTAATCTTTGGCTGCGGCAGAAGGCCGCGCTATGACATTACGAGTTGATTCCTCAAGCCCAATCCCCCTCTACTACCAAATCCGCGAGCAATTGCGCCAGCAGATTCTTTCCGGCGCGTTGAAGCCCGGCGACGCCCTTCCTGGCGAGCAGCGAATTTGCATTGAAACGGGTGTCTCTCGAATGACCGCCCGCTTGGCTCTCTCGCAACTTGCCAATGAGGGCCTGGTTGTGCGAAAGCGCGGTAAAGGCACGTTTGTTGCCGCTCCCAAGGCGACCTTCGAGGATTTCAGCTTCCCGTTAGTTAGTTACACCCGGATGGTTGAGCAGGCGGGACTTCAGGCGAAATCGCAAATTCAGTTGCAGAGAGTAACGCCTGCCGAGGCGCCCATTGCCGAAAAACTCAAACTTGGGGTCGGGGAGTTGGTGGTGCAAATCGAACGCCTCCGCAGTATCAATGACGAAGTCATGTCGCTTGAGTCGTCTTTTTACCCTCATGCTCGTTTTCCGGCGCTGGCAGAGCAGGAGTTAGCTAACCAAAGCATTTATGCGGCGCTTCAGGAATTATACGGCGTCGTCCCGGCCAGCGCGATTCAAACGATCGAACTGAGCGTTGCCGGGTCGTATGAAGCGAGGGCGCTTGGCATTAGTGAAGGGACGCCGGTTGCGTTGAGCAGCCGCGTTAGTTTTGCGGATGATGGTCAACCCATTGAATTTACACAGGTGATCCATCGTGGCGACCGCTTTCGCTCGGTTGTCCATCTTTCGCGACAGGAAATCCAGAATAAATCCTGATTGGAGTCACCATGAAGCGGATATTTCTAATGGGTCTCGACGCCGGTGGGGGAAGCGGACGTTGTCTGTTGGTGAATGTGGCAACCGGGGAGGTATTCAGCGCCACGCGTGTCTGGTCGCACCTGCCTGCTGTCGAGGCTGGCGGCTGGGCTTACGATCTCGACCTGAATCTCATCTGGGGAGCGTTTAGTGAGGCGGCTCTTGATGTCATGCAGCAGGCTGGCGCATTGCCCGAAGAAGTGGTTGGCATCGCCGTTACCAGCATGAGGCACAGCACGGTAGTGCTCGACAGGAAAGGGCGGGCCCTGTTTGCTGTCCCCAACCGCGACGCGCGTGGTGCCGGCATCAGCAGTGAATTGGCCGCTGAGCGGGGTGCAGAATTTCAACGTTTTAGCGGACGATTCCCCATCCCCTGTTTCACTGCCATACGCTTGAAATGGCTGGCTGAAAACGCGCCGCAGGATTTTGCCAAAACCAACATTGTCTTGAGTCTCAGTGAATGGATAACCTATTGTCTGTGTGGCTGTGCCGCGTCTGACCCATCCCACGCCGGCGAGACCATGCTCTATGATCTGCATAAGGACGACTGGGCGTGGGATCTTATCAAGTCTCTTGGTTTGCCGAGAAATATCTTCCCAAAAATAGAGGCGGCGGGAAGGCGACTGGGAAAACTAACCTCCGAATCTGCAAAGCATTTGGGATTGAAATCCGGTATTCCGGTGGCCGTTGGCGGGGCAGACACACAATGCGGCTTGTTGGGGGCAGGAGCGGTGAAGCCGGGGCAACTTGGTATCATCGCCGGCACGACAACGCCATTGCAACTGGCGCTCGACTCTCTCGTGATTGATCCGCAGGCGCGTCTATGGAGTGGTCGGCATGTACTCGCGGATCAATATGTGCTCGAAAGCATTGCAGGCAGTCTGGGCGAAAGCCTCGAATGGATTGCCCGCGTGCTCTGTGCAGACGCCCGCCAACCGATTGCCACGCTGGATGCCGAGGCGGCGCAATCCATTCCCGGCGCGGCGGGATTGCTTTCCACTTTTGGTACGCAGATTTTCGATGGCAGTAACATGACTTTGCCATTCGGCTATCTGGCCCTCTCGCACATGACCGCGAGCGACGATCCATCCCGGCGGAAGCATCTGGCGCGCGCCATACTCGAAGGGATGGCTTATACCGTACGCGCGAATGTCGAGCAGATGATTCAAGTTTCAGGCGTTCAGCAACCCGCATGTATTTTGGCAGGCGGCATGTCGCGTAGTGTGATTTGGAGACGGATATTATCGGATGTGCTCAACCAACCGCTAACAATTGCGCGTTTGTCCGAAGCGAGTGCCCTCGGCGCGGCTATATGCGCTGGTGTCGGCGCGGGGGTGTTCAAAGGTTTAGTCGAAGGCAGCGGCGCGCTGACTGGCGCGTCGCAGTGCATTAGTCCCAGGCCTGATGTTGCTGAAGTCTACAATGAAATTTACGAGGAGTGGCTCCAGTTCCGCGCGTCTCACACGGAGGCGGATGCGGCCGCGGGGAGCATCCTTTTCAGGGGCATGACCAGTTCCCAGGTCCAGGTGATGAAGCGCCGTGAGCCTGCTTTTCGTCCGCGTATGCTTGTCACTGCTCCAATGGACGAGTCCGCACTCGCCCGTCTGCGTCGTTTGGGCGAAGTCACTTATCAAAATTACCGCGACACATACAACGTTTTGATTGGCGATAATCTTGTGGATGTAATGCGGGGCAAACACATCCTGATCACTGAAGTGGATGTGGTGGACGTTGACGCCCTGTCGAAACTGCCGGACCTGCGATTGCTGGCCTCCTGCCGCGGCAACGCGGTCAACATTGACGCCGCCGCATGCACTGCTTTTGGCGTGCCGCTGTTTAACACACCCGGCCGCAACGCCGACGCGGTGGCCGACCTGGCGCTGGCTTTCATGCTCATGCTGGCACGCAAACTCGCGCCCGCCGCGCAGTTCCTGCATGACCCCGAAGCCGAGGCAGGCGACCTGGCGCGTATGGGCGCGGCTCACAACCAGTTTCAGGGCATCGAGCTTTGGCGCAAAACAGTCGGCTTGATCGGCATGGGCGCCATCGGGCGAGGCGTCATCCGCCGCGTGCTATCGTTTGGGGCGCGGGCGCTGGTCTATGATCCTTATGTTTCACCGGAACAGATTGCGCTGGCTGGGGCGGAATGCGCCTCGCTGGAAACCCTGCTCAAAGAAAGCGACTTCGTCAGCCTGCACGCCGCGGTCACACCGGAGACGACCGGGATGTTGGGCGCGCGCGAACTCGGGATGATGAAGCCGGGCGCGTTCCTGGTCAACACCGCCCGCTCCGCATTGACGGATGAGTCTGCCCTGATTCAAGCGCTTCGTTCCGGACCTCTGGCTGGTGCGGCGCTCGATGTGTTTTCATCTGAACCCCCGGGTCCGAACGACCCGCTCCTGCTCCTCACCAATGTCATTGCCACGCCGCACATCGGCGGCAATACGTCCGACGTGTCCGCGCATCAAGGTGAGACGATCGCTGATGAACTGGAACGCATCCTGCGCGGGGAGCAGCCGCGTTTCCTCGTCAATCCTGAAACCTTCGAGAACTTCTCCTGGACGCGGCCGCGTCCCATCCCCTCTGCTGAGACCATTGCTCAACTGCGCGCCCGCGGCGGCCCTGCCGTCAGCGACTTGGATGTAAAACCGCAAGAGAGCGGTGTCCGAATTCTGGAGACTTCGGAATCCATGTCAGCAAAGAAAGAGAGTCAACCCGTCATGAATCAAATTGTAACCCTCGAAAAAATCCTGCGCGAGTTCTTGACCGCCAGCGAGAAAGACCCTGCTTTGATCGCTTTTGCCGCCAACCGCGTCTTTGTCATGCACTACGCGCTGACCGACGCCAACCTTGAGTTCAATATGACCTTTGAAAATGGCGCGGTCAAAGCGGGCATAGGCGCGCCGCCCGGCAAACCCGATCTAGCCCTCAAGATGAAAGCCGCAATCTTCGATGGCATGATGACGGGCAGGATCAACGCCATGACAGCGGCTATATCCGGTAAGATGAAATTCAGCGGCGACACCAGCAAGGCGATGCAGATGCAACGCGTCCAGAAAGACATCATGCGTCTGTACACCGAGGCGAGCAAGAAAATCGGCGACCCTGGCGACCTTACGAAGTTGAGTTCTGCGCCTGTCGCGGCTGCTGTTCCCACACCGGTCATCGCCGTTCCACAGATGGTCATCAGCCATGCCGAGCCTATCGTCCATGCTGGCGATGAACGCGACGAATTGGTTGCCGCGGTGAAGGAGTTATACGAGAAGAATCTGATCACGGCCACGGGCGGCAATCTCAGTGTCCGTGTGACGGGACGCGAGGACGAATTGTGGATCACACCCTCCGCCATGTTCAAGGGCAGTTTGCATCCCAACATGATGGTACGCATCAACATGGAGGGCGAGGCTCTTGACGAGTCCGCTGCTACTCCTTCCAGCGAGCGTTGGGTGCATACCGAAATCCTGAAAGCCCGCCCGGATTTGAATTCTGTCATTCACACCCACGCGCCGTGGGCCACCCTGCTGGCGCTAACCGTAACTCCCTTCCTGCCCATCTCCACCGAGGCGGCCTTCATCGGCGACATCCCGCTCGTTCCCTTCATCATGCCCGGCACGCGCGAACTGGCCGCCGCGGTCGCAAAAGCAATGGGGGAGAGAAGCGTGGCTGTATTGATGCAAAATCATGGTCTGGTCGTTGTCGGTTCCAGCCTGCGCCGCGCCGCCAGCACCACCGAAGTTGTGGAGTGTCACTCCGAACTGATCCTGCGTTGCCTGACACTCGGCAAACAGCCGCCGGTCTTGCCGGAGGAGGTCGTCAAGTCGCTGCGCGAAATGGGACAGATGATGGCCTGACATTCGCGAAATGATGGGAGGCAGCCATGTCAAATGGCTTTTGGGACAAGATTTTGTGCATAAATCTTTCCACTCGCGAGATACACATGGAAACTCCCTCGGAGGAGATTTATCGCCGATTTCTGGGTGGTTACGGACTGGGCGCGCATTTTCTCTACGAGCGCATTCCACCACACGCTGATCCGCTGGGCCCGCAAAATATCATCGCCTTTCTGCCCGGTCTGCTGACCGGCTCCGGTGTGCAGTTCAGCGGACGCTTCATGATCACGGCGCGCTCGCCCCTGACTGAAGGCTGGGCCGATGCTAACTGCGGTGGCGACTTTGGCCCTGCCTTGCGCGGCGCGGGTTTTGACGGTCTGTTCGTCAGCGGCGCGGCGAAAAGCCCGGTATATCTTTTCATTGACGGGGAAAAAGTTGAAATTTGCGACGCCGCGCATTTGTGGGGCATGGATGTCCGCCAGACGGAGGAAACCCTGCGCAGGGAAATTGCGTCTGATGTCAAAGTCGCCTGCATCGGTTCTGCCGGAGAAAAACTTTCGCTGATCTCCGGTATCGTCAACGATGACGGGCGTATTGCCGCCCGCTGTGGACTGGGAGCGGTCATGGGGTCGAAAAAACTCAAGGCAGTGGCAGCCCGCGGCAGGTCCCGCCCGGCGCTGGCCGACGCGAAAATCTTCAAGGCGGCGAACGCCAGTTATCTCAAGCTTTTCCGTCGCAAGCGGTCCGAGTTGTCCGGTCGCATCCCGCGCTTGATGTCCTTCTTGTTGCCCATCGTCCGGCGATTGCATGGGCGCCTGAGCGGCGGTCCGGTCGAGATGGTGATTGACTCATATAGGCGTTACGGAACTTCTGCCGGCACAGCCGTTCAGGTTGAACTGGGCAATACGCCGGTACGTAATTGGACCGGCATCGGCTACCGCGATTTTCCACTGGAACTTTCGGAGGGTCTGAGTGACCAGGCGGTGGTACGCCCAATGATCAAGCCCTATGCCTGTCACTCGTGTCCGGTGGCCTGCGGGGGAATCGTCAAGCAACCAGATGGCGGAACCAGCTACAAGGCCGAGTATGAGACCCTGGCTTCTTTCGGGCCGCTAGTAATGAACAGCAATCTGAATGTTGTCATGCAATGCAACCACGTCTGCAATATGACTGGGCTGGATTCGATCTCAGCCGGCGTTGCCATCGCTTTCGCGCTGGAGTGCGCCGAGAAGGGTTGGTTGCCATCGGAGCTGACTAATGAATTGCCGTTGAAATGGGGGAACGGCGAGACCGTTCTTGAACTGACCAAACGCATCGCCGCCCGAACCCCCGGCCTGGGCGACTGGCTTGCAGACGGAGTCCAGAGGGCTGCGCAACATCTGCCCGCCGAAGCGCAGGAGGCGGCTATCCACGCCGGTGGGCAGGAACTCGCCATGCACCGCGGCATCTACGAACCGGGGGTGGCTGTTGGGTACGCCCTCGACCCTGCACCCGGACGCCACACCTCCACCAATTCAGGCAACGCGGAAGTCGTGCCATTTGCGCCTTACTTTGCCCTGCACGGGCGCCAGCCCGCCAAGCGCTACGACTACGCCGAAGAGGGCGTCACGCAGGCCATCAGCATGTGTCTTTACCGCGCCTACGATTCCCTCGGTCTGTGTCAGTTTGCTCTACTGATGGGAGAGCCGCCCTTCCTCGAATGGCTCAACGCGGCTACCGGCTGGGGCATGGACGAGGCCGAGTTCTATCGCCTCGGCAAGCGCATCCAGATCATGCGCCATGCTTTCAACGCCAAACATGGCTTGCCCGCGCAATTCCCTTTGCCGAAACGCGAGCTAGGCGACCCGCCGCAGGTCATCGGTCCGGTGAAGAACCGCACCCTGGATATGGAAGCAATGGCAAAGAATTATTTTGAGTTTTTGGGAATCGATCCGCATACCGGTCTGCCATTGCCAGAGACGGTCCGGGAATTGGGTTTGGATATTTTCACGCAGGTTCCCGCTACTCATGAGGAACGATGACAGCTTCGGCCAGCGTGACTTCTCAGCGTTCCATCGGTTACCTACTCGGCATGACCATCCCGATGTTCGGCGCGAATTTCGCCTGGGTATCCTACAATTCCATCTTGTTGCTTCCGTTAGTGCAGAAAGTCATTTCACCTGAACGCTCAAGCATCACCACGGGAATCATTGCCTTTATTGCCAATCTGGTCGGTATCGTGATCAGCATCCTTTTCGGCATCCTCAGCGACCACAGCGCCAGCCGCCTCGGAAGGCGCACGCCCAGCATCCTGATCGGTACACTGGCTGGCTTCCCGGTCATTGCCTGCGGCGCCATCTTTCACCTATCCCTGCCGGTCATTATCAGCAGTTATCTGGGAATGCACATTTTCACGAACATAGTAAATGGCGCCTGGTGGCCGCTGTTGGTTGATACTGTGTCGGAGGACCAACGTGGTCTGGCTTCCGGCTTACAGGGATTCTATATGTTGCTCGCCTCCGCGGTCAGTTTTGTGGTTGTGACCTACTTGAACGAAATCAACCGACCAGATATTGCCCTGCTCCTCATGGCGGGCATCTTTACCCTGACGGGATTGGTCTGCACCAGAACAATCCGCCCATACGACAAACCGGCCGCGTCTCCTCGGATCCTGAGCCTGCGCGATGCGGTAACAGGCATGTTCCACGTCCGAACGCGGGTGGCTGTTTTCTTCTGGTTAGTCTTCAGCGCTTTCCTAGTCAACATGGGGTTGAACAGCCTGCAATATTTTGCAAGGGATTTTCTCGGCATCTATTATGGCCTATCCAACCCTGACGCGGGTTTACGTTTGGTGGGGCTGATCAATCTGGTTGTCATTATGCTGGCGGCGGTAGGGACTGGCCTGCTTTCGGACAAAATAGGCCGGCGGAAGTTGATCGTGGCAGGCGCGGTTGTTTCTGCCATAATGACTTTTATGATGGCATTGACCCGCGACTTCACGATATTTTTGATTCTGACAATCATCCGGGCGGTTGCAACCGGCCCTATCATGGCTGTAATTCCAGCCCTGGCTAGCGGTCTTGCTCCGCAGGAGGAAGCCGGGCAGTACATGGCTTATAACAACATGACCACCGCCTTGCCAAGCGCTTTTGCTCCCTTGCTGTTTGGCGCAATCCTGAATCTGGGAGGCGCGCCCACACCCGCCAGTTTTGTAACGCTTCTTCTTGTCGCGGCTGGTTTTTACCTGCTTGGCGGTATTGTCTTCGGATTGAAAGTTTCCCAAAAGGCTCTGGGTGAGAGCATCCTGTAAAAGCCCGTCATCGCCCGGACTGTATCAGACTCAACCATTCAAAGGAGGAACCATGTCATTCTCTCTGACCCAACTGATCGAGGCGCGGCAGGACGATCAATATGAACTGCACATGAAGTACATTAGTCCGCACATGGCGCGCGTCCAGCAGATTATCGGCTTCGATAAACTGTACACGCGCGGCGAAGGAGCCTATTTGTGGGATGTGGAGGGCAACCGCTATCTCGACCTGCTGGCCGGGTACAGCGTCTTCAACCTGGGACGCGGCCACCCGGTCATTAGGCAAGCGATGCAGGAAGCACTCATGCTCGACCGGCCCAATCTGGTCAAGATGGACTGTCCGCTTCTGGTCGGACTGTTGGCGGAGGAACTGGTCAAGCGCATGCCCCCGGGGCTGGAGGCGATCTTCTTCGCCAGCTCCGGCGCGGATGCGGTGGACACCGCCATTAAGTTTGCCCGCTACGCCACCAAACGGCCGCGCGTCGTCTACCTCGATCACGCTTTCCACGGGCTAACGCTTGGGACGCTTTCGATCAATGGCGGGGAGGCGTTCAAAAAAGGCTTCGAGCCGCTCATCTCCGGCGCGACCATGGTGGCGATGAACGATTTGGACGCGCTGGAAAAGGAACTGCGCAAGGGCGAAGTGGCCGCCTTCATAGTCGAGCCGATCCAGGGCAAGGGTGTCTACATTCCAAATGATGACTACCTGCCCGAGGCGCAACGCCTGTGTCGCAAGTATGGCGCGCAATTTATCTGCGACGAGGTTCAGGTTGGGCTGGGGCGAGCCGGGAAATTCCTGTGTTGCGAGCATTGGAATTTGGAGCCAGACATGGTCACCATCGCCAAGTCACTCGGCGGCGGTTACATGCCAACCAGCGCGGTCATCATGCGGCGTGAGATCAACAACAAAGTCTTCGGCAGCCTGAAGCGCGCCCAGGTGCACTCCACCACCTTCGGCCAGAATGACATGTCCATGGCCGCCGGGCTAGCCACCCTGCACGTGATGGATGAGGAAAAGATCGTCGAACGCTCCGCCACGGTTGGGGCGAAACTACTCGCAAAACTATCTGCCCTTAAAGAGAAGCACGAGATGATCGCCGACGTGCGCGGCAAGGGTCTTATCATCGGCATCGAGTTCCGTCCGCCAGGCAACCTCGCTCTCAGAGCCGCCTGGACAGCCATCGAAGCCGCCGAGAAAGGTCTCTTCACGCAACTGGTGGTGATGTCCCTGATGCGCGATCATCACATCCTGACCCAGGTTGGCGGCCCGGGCGTCAACATCGTCAAACTGCTACCGCCGCTCATCATCGGCGACGAGGAAGTGGAGATGATCGTCAAGGCCTTCGACACGATCATGGACGAGACGCACAATCTGAAAGGCCGCGTCTGGGCGACGAGCGCGGAACTCATCAAGCAGGCCATGTCGGCATGAGCAGGCTATTGGATGACGTCCGCTATTTAGCCGGGACGATCGGCTCGCGCGGCACCGGCACCCCCGCCGAGGCGGCCGCCGCCGAATACGTGGCGAAACGGCTCATGGACCTGGGACTTGTTCCCGAAAAGCACAGCTTTCGTGCTGTCCCAAGCCAGAACGCCTTCCCTATCGCGATCAGCTTGCTGACGTTGCTGGCAGTTGTATTGTACCCTTTGGGCGCAACCATCACCCGTTGGCTGGCTGTGATACTCAGCCTCGGCGCGGCCTGGCTGCTCTGGCAGACCATCCGCAGCGCCCCACTTAACCCGCTGATAGCATTGTTGCCTAAAGTACCCAGCCAGAATGTCGAAGCGCGTCTCCAGCCGAAGGGCGAACCGCGCCGGAAGGCCGTCCTCTTGGCCCATCTCGACACTAATCGCTGCCGCCTGGTCTGGCAATCCCTTGCGGTGCGCAACATCAAGCCGATGACCTGGCTGACGCTCGCCGTCCCGCTCTGCATAAGTGTGCTCTATCTGACAGGAGCGTTGCTCGACAGCCCAGCCCTGCTATGGTGGCTTTCGCTCCCTTTTGCGGTCTATGAGCTCGGGGCGATTGTCACCTTGCTCTGGGACGATCGTACCCCCTACAGCCCGGGCGCGCATGACAACGCCGCCAGCGTCGCGGTTGCGCTGGAAGCGGCTGCTCGTCTCTCATCCGCTCCATTGCAAAACATGGAAGTCTGGTTTGTCTTCGAAGGCGCCGAGGAGACCGACCACGCCGGAGCGCTCGACTTGTTGCGCCGTCACGGTGCGGATTTGCAGGAGGCGTCGTTCATCGGCATGGAAGGATTGGGCAGTGGCGAGATCGTCTATTTGACACGGCAGGGCATCTGCACACCTTACCGTCCCACTGCTGAATTGTTAGCTGTGGCCGAAACTGTCGCATTCAAGCACCCCGAACTGGGATTCCACCCGGCTCAAATGCTAATGGAAGATGATGTCCGCACACTGCGTGAACGCGGTTATCATGCTATTGGAATTGCCGGTCGCGATCCACAGACCGGCGTCCTGCCATACTGGCACAGACCGGACGATACACCCGATAAAGTCTCAGATGGGACGATGCAACAGGCCGCGAAAATCGTGGTGGCATTTTTGGAAGAGTTGGATAAAGCCTGAGGAGATCATATGCAAACTTTTGTAACCGGCGGAACGGGTTTTGTGGGAAGCGCGGTCATCCGCAAGTTGTTGGCGGCAGGCCACGAGGTGCGCGCCTTGGTGCGGCCTGGAACGAATACCCGCATGTTGGACGGCCTTCCCGTCGAGCGCGTCAGCGGTGACCTGGGCGATGTCCCCATCCTGCAACAGGCGATGGCCGGGTGCGAATGGGTCTTCCATGTCGCCGCTTTGTACGCCTACTGGGGCTACACCTGGGATGACTTTCACCAGACCAACGTGGAGGGGACGCGTCGGGTAATGGAGGTCGCTCAAAGGTTGGGTGTGAAGCGCATCGTTTACACCAGTTCCATCGCTACGCTGGGCATCCCGCGTGATGGAACTCCGGGCGACGAGGAAACCCTGGTCACACTGGACGATATGATCGGCTACTACAAACGGTCGAAGTTCCTCGCCGAGAAAGTCGTGCGTGAGTTTACCCGAAATGGCTTACCGGTGGTCATCGTCAATCCGGCCGCGCCGGTCGGCGTGGGCGACCATAAACCAACCCAGACCGGCAAGATGATTTTGGATTTTCTCAAAGGGAAAATGCCTGCCTATGTGGACACTGGCCTGACCATTGTGGATGTGGACGATGTTGCCGAGGGGCATTTGCTTGCGATGGAAAAAGGAAAGATTGGAGAACGCTACATTCTTGGCGGTGAGAATCTTTCTCTCAAGCAAGTGCTGGATATCCTCTCCGAAGTTTCCGGCAAACCACCGGTGAACACGAAAATCCCTCGCGCGGTCGCGCTGGTCTGGTCTTATGTTGACACCGGACTGGCGCGCTTGAATCCGCGCCATATCCCGGCCGCGACTCCGGATGCGGTGCGCGTCTCGAGCAAGCGCGAATATTTCAGTTCTGCCAAAGCCATTCGTGAATTGAGCTATCGGTATATCCCCGCCCGAGAGGCGTTACGAAAGGCGGTAGAGTGGTATCGTCAGAATGGGTATGTGCCATAAGGCGATTTTCCAGACCTGCCAATGAAAACTGGACAGGCTGATTGCCTGTCCAGTGGATAACAAGGGCTTATTCCATCGCTCACAAGTAAGAGTTCAGTGCAAAAAGGCTTTTTACCACAGAGATTACAGAGTACACGGAGAACTAATAAGGAAAGGTTCTGTGCTCAGTAACTCCTCAAAAGCCTTTAGACACGTGGAAGTGCAGACTGAAGTTTGGGTTGTTCTGCTCGATCAAGATTTTCTCGACCGCCTTCATCACGTCTTCGAGATTATTCTGAAGCCTGTTCGCACAGGCCAGATCTTTTAGTAGTACTACCATCCGTAAAAATCACCTCTTCTTCTGATTTCAATAACTCGACAATTGTTTCTGCCGATGTTGGTGAAGAGTCGGTTTCTGAATCAAGATACTCAACCAGATTTGGCGTAAGCTTTAATGAGGTTTCTATTGGGAATTCCTTAAGCCAATTAATGGCTTCATCGCGAGTATACAAACCTTTGTCAACCGCTTTGGGGAATCCTTCAATTTATTCGGTGGTTTCTCCCACCCCCAACCATTTTGAATAAACTCCAGGCTTGCGCCTATTTACGACAACGTAATATCGCTTCATTTTTTTGCTTAGAAAACCTATATTTTGAACGGAGTTGCCTAATGAATTGAGGGATTAATATGGTGTGCAGCCGATATATCGATCCTCAGCTGAACTAAGCCGAGCGCAGCAACGAAGGTCATCATTTGGAATTTAAGCGGCAAGATGAAAGTGTGAGGGATCTCTTGGATCAACCCCATTAACAACGATTGCAGCTAATAAGGGCAGTTCTTAGCAAGTAGGGTAGAGGGTATAACCATCCTTCGCGAGATAGTAGCTGCCAGCGAATGATGGAATGATTTAGTTTGGAGCATCGCACTGGATGTTCGTGTCTACGTTGTGCTTCTGTAATCAGACCCAACCGCGCAGATTTGCTTCCATGTCCGCATCGAATGCCTCCAGCATGGCTGATAGTTCTGCTGCCCGCTCGGGTTGCGATTCGATCAGACTATAGGATTCATTCGGATCCGTATTTAGATCGAAGAGGAACGGACCCTGCTGCAAGGGCCAAAATGCGGCGTTATCGGTTCTATAACGACGGTGGTACTTCCAATGCTGGTGCCGGACAGCTAGCAACGTGCGGGTGTCATAGTAGAAGAGGGTATCGTGCGGCGACGACGCTTCACCCTTTAAGACGGGCAGGATATCTTTACCATCGATGATGCGGTCTTGCGGCAGGGGGACGCCAGCCAACTGCAAGCAGGTCACGAAGAGATCGAAGTTCATGCTCATCTCAGGACTTGTCCTCGCGGGCGGGATCACGCCGGGCCACCTGGCGATGAACGGTACGCGGAGGCCACCTTCAAAACACAGCAGCTTTCGGCCGCGCGCATAACCCGGGTTGCCCTGCCACCACGGGCCGTTATCGCTGGTAAAGATCACTAGCGTCTTGTCAGCCAGTCCCAGTTGGTCGAGAGTATCGAGGATCTGGCCCACGCCCCAATCCAACTCTTGGACGGCGTCTCCATACAAACCCGCCTCTGACTTCCCGCGGAAATCCCCGGATGCGTGGATCGGTACGTGGGGCATGGCATGTGCCAGGTACAAGAAGAACGGATAATCCCTGTTTGACCGGATGAAGTCTTGCGCGGTGAGGGTGAAATCGCGGGTCAAGACATCCTGATCAGCAGGAACTGGCACCACCACCTGACGATCGCGGTAGATGGCGTAGGGTTGGTCGTCGTTGCTCCACAGTGCGCCATAGAACGAGTCAAAGCCTCTATCGTTTGGAAGATAGCCAGGCGTACCGCCCAGGTGCCATTTCCCTACCAGACCCGTACGATACCCCCTGCGGCTCAACACCTCGGGTAGAAGCACCTCATCCTGAGGAATGCCTCGCACATTATAGGAATAGCGCCCCAGAACGTCCATGACTACGTTCATCGCGTCATAGGTTGAGAGCAGAGGGGTGGTGATGAGTGTGCGGACCGGATAGCGACCGGTCAGCAACCCAGCCCGAGATGGGCTGCAGACCGAGGCAGTCGCGTAAAAGCTGGTCAGCCGTGTACCCTCGGCAGCCATGCGCTTAAGGTTGGGGGTGTTCACCGCGGGAGACTCCAGGTCACCATAACCCAGGTCGTCAACAAGGATAATGATGATATTGGACAATGCCTCAGGGTGAGGGCTGAGCTGGATGCTATCGAGGTATGCCTTGGCCCGGGCAGGTTGGAAATGCCGGCCCATGTGGTTATTAACCTGCCGGTAGACGACGCCTCCCACGGTCAGCGCCCCACCCACAATGGCAACACTCTTCAGAAAATCACGACGGCTCAATTTTTTGATTTTATGTTCCACCTTGATTTCTGCATTTTATCAGTCTCGTCATGGTTGGAAGCCATGGAATCGGGCTTACTGGCTGGTCAGAGATTGCGTTCTCGATGCACAGACATAACATGCACTTTTCCTGTATTATAGCCGGCCGAAACATAAAGCAAACCTCGAATGGACTCATTATTTTAACGTGAGTACAAGTTAGACTGGAGGAGCAAATTGCTCGTGCTCCAACGAGGCTGGTAGGGACACGCACAACGGACGGCGTTACCGGGCGCGCGGGGGAGTTGGCGGGAAAAGCCAAAGGGCAGAGCCGCTGTTTACCTGGCGGGTATCATTGATAAGCCGGTCAGTTGCCATACCTTCCGGCACTCCCTTGCCACAGATCCTTCGCTTCGCTCAGGACAAGCCTGCATGAAAACAGCTATGACATCCGCACTGTCCAGAAACTGCTTGGCCACCAGGATGTCAAAACCACCATGATCTACACCCATGTCCTCCAGCGCGGCGGCCTGGCGCTGTACGCCCTGGCGGCCCTGGGATTCGCGGCTTGCGCCGCCTAGGCCAGCCGGCTGAGCCCGCAGGCATGGTCGAGCGTGGTGGCTAGCGGGGGCGGAAGCGGTGATCTCTCAGGGGCGGTCCTTTCTGAACACGATCGCCATCTGATGATTGTGGATCATCCTCCCGTTGGGATATCTGACGCTGCTGGTGCAGGGGGTCCTCGTGCACCCGCCGACGCCGGCGACCCCGCAGCAGATGATCCATACCATTCGAGCGAGGGGTCGGGATGAGGAGCGGGGAGCATGACTTATGTTCTTTACATCACGAAGGGCCAGATGAGGGGCCAGACGAAAGGCCAGAGGGGGCCTGGGCTATCGGGACAGCTTATGTGCCAGGCGAGGGGCCGGATGGGAGCGGGGGAACGTGAGTCTGCTACAGATCCTGGACAATGGTTTGGAGATCGAAGGTGATCATATCCGCCATGCCTGGCTGCGCATAGCCACAAATTCTCAACAAACCTACCAGCTTGCTACTTACCGAAGACTTGTCCAACCTTCCAGATGATATTGATCAAACTTCATTATGTAATCAAATGGATTCAATTTTAGGACACTTGGCTAGTAAAATATTCGCAGCATTATGATTCGATGGTCGCTTGGTGACCAACGAAATCGAGGCCAAATGGAGGAGCTCCGCGCAGAGGTGAAATGGTTTCCGCTGGTCGAAAAACAATAAGAAACGGAGGGGGAGCGATGGCAAAGGAAGAGAAATTTCACGTGAACTCGGTAGATATCGAGGGATTGATCACCAAAGTCTGGGATCGCGGCAGCGATGTCTTTGCGCGCCTGGCGGTCTATGACGAACAGGCCGAGGAGTTGGAGCCGGGGAAGGGTGGGGAGGGTGGCCACCTATGTGGTGGCGAAGACGATGGTGAGGTTTTCGAAGTGAAGAAATTTCCCTCCCCAGGATATTGCCTTTATCCACGATATGGGGAGATGTTGAACAATGACCATGGACTTGCGTTACCTCGGACTGCACCATCGCTATCGGTGTGCACAATGCCAGACGAAAGACATGCCTATTGTTTAACCCGGTTGATTGTGCTGCCCTTTATGCTTTGCGCTCACCCTTTTCTGTGTGCCTCCATATATGTCCTGAGGACAGCATTTATTCGCGTTTGATAGCCTTTTCCGAAACCCCTGAACCAAGCTAGTATGTCGTGGTCAAGGCGCAGGGTTATCAGCTCCTTTGGCCGGGGCAAACGCACTTCAGCATTGGAGAAGAATTCAGCGTCCAATGGTGGAATATCGGATGTGTCTATCTCCGCGTCCGACATACTGTCAATTCGTTGCCAATCAGTTCTTGAAAGTTTTTTCATATTCTTCCCGTTCATATTTCAGCGCTTTACGGAGAGAAATGATCCGGATTGTCTCTCCCTCGCCCTTTTCTATATAAACCACGACAACCACTCTGTTTTGAATGAGGCCTATTCCCACCCAACGGTCTTCGCCATACTCGTTGCGAGTGTCCAAGCGGACCAGCATGGGACCATCAAAGATTTCAGGGGCGTCAGCGAAGTCAAGACCGTGTTTGTGAATATTGCTCTTGTTTTTTCGCTGGTCCCACTCAAATTTCATTATATAATTGTAACTACATTTTGTAAATATGTCCACCCAAGCATGGAACGAAAACTGTCACATTTCTAAGGTTCTATTAGTATCCATTGTGGAAATTGGCCTCTTCGGTTTTGGGACCAGAGCGGGTGTAGCAATTGCTGAGTATGTGACTTTCTTTATAGCGATAGTCCTGATAGCCAACGCGCTTCAGGTCAGGCAAAGCTCGCCATGGATGACGTGTCGGTTGATCTCAGTTGTGCGATCGCTTGCCATTCTCTCGCCGGTGCTTTCTTCAAGGGATGTCTTTCAAGGCATCGAAAATATCCGAGTGGATGGGATACACTCACAACTTCGAGATTGTTTCGGCGGGAGGGGGAGTCGAGCCCAACGAGGTGGATGATGCTGAGATAAGGTTCACTTTCCCACCAATAGGAGAAGTGGATCATATTAATATTACTGTTGAAGGGTTAAAGCAGCTTGAGTAAGAAGGATAAGGGTCAATAATCATATCTGGCTTGTGAATGTCTGCGATTTACGGCAGGGAGGCTGCATGCCTCCTTGTTGCGCCTCTTTGTTTCCGTAGAGAAGTCTAATCCCCGAATGATCGAGTCGGCGAAAATCTAACAGCTTGGGTTCCGTCCAACGGCTTTCGCCCGATGCGCGTCCTGCAATATCTGCATGACGCGGGTGGGGCGATCGCCCCTGAGTGGCGCTGTGCTGCTCCCCTGAATTTCGATTTCAGCAATGAATATTAGCCTTTAGTCAAACGGCCTGGCGGGTCCCTCACGGGGGATCGGCTAGGCCGCTTGATTAAAGTCGGCCAAAGAAAAGGGGGGTTGCCGATGACCGGTATCAAGACAAACCAGGAAATCTAGGGAAGGCCATTCCCTATTGGAGGGGAGTGGGATGCGGGTTATGCCCCCACCCGCGCAGGAGTTGTCCAGGGGCGCTTTACCGCCAGGGGCATGCCCGAGGGTTGGGAGGTCGTGTTCCGACCCTTGAAGGGCGAACCCGAACAAGTCCTGGGCGGTTTTCCGCCAACGGAGGTAGGTGAGATTCAGGCCAAAAAGCTCGCAGTGGAGGAACTGGAGAAGGTCTGGGCAAGATCAAGATAGGAGATCATGCCCCTCGGGGCAAAAAAATGGAGGAAAGCCATGTGCAATACAAGTCGAACCTTTGTCGTGGGCGACAACCAGAGGGAGTCACTCGACAGGGTGGTGGACACCCTGGTGGAGGCGAGGGAGCTGCAACAGATATGCCTGGCGCCCTCCATCTCACAGGCAACCCACCTGCTCGTCATCGCGCAGAATGACACCGAGGTCCAGGACGCGCTCTGGCAAAAACCAGGGCGGGGAGGTCTTTCCGATCTGCCTGTAGTTGTGCTTTTCACAGACTACATGGACGTTTGGGAGATCTCCCTGACCATAGCAATGGGAGAGGAGGTGAGCCATGCCGTTTGAGGGCTTCATCTGCGAGGTGAGCGGGGAAGTTGTAACCCCGCAGCACTGCCTCGAATGTGCACGAGGTGGAGCGCCGGGCTGCCCGATGACTGCGCCG
>CAYGXU010000061.1:0-18597 GCA_964353875.1 uncultured Anaerolineaceae bacterium
TCTTGAAAGGCAAGTTTGGATTGCGAATAGGCCTTGAGGGTCTTTGCCTGAATAGTTGCCTAAATCCATATGATGATGGAGTGAAAACCATCAAGCTGATTGACAGTCATTGAAAAAGCAATTATTGAAAAGTGGAAGCGACTTACATGCCTTCATCCAACCGGGTGTGTTAGTCGGGCATTTTCAGGGCTTTTCCAGGGCAGAAATCGCTCAACCATTACAACATTAATCCTTCTCATTGATCTATGCTAGTCAAACTTGATCACCACTTCACTTCGCCTTAGGAAGAAAGCGCAGGGATTGAGCTCCAGAGAGGAAAATATCCTAACCCTTCTCCGGACTTTAGATTGGCAATGGATTGGTTGGGGACCTAGTAGTTACACGCAGAACAATTGGAATCTTTCTTATGGATGGCGTGACAGGTATCTCATGACTTCGGGAAGGAGTTCACTGGAGTCAGAGAGATAGGCGACCTATACTGGGCTTGCTCATGTTGTAGGAGTAAGCCGTGGGTTCAATGAAGGTCTATATCGTTGACGAACATTTGCCTGTCCGCTTGGCGCTGGCGGATCGGCTGAGCCATTCTGGCAAGTTGCATGTCATCGGGCATACAGGCAATGCTGATGAGGTTTTACGAGAGGTGGCGCAAAAACGCCCCGACGTTGTTCTGCTTGAGGTGAAGCGCAGCGATGGAATGGGATTGGAGATTTTACGCCAACTCTCTAACTTAATGAATCCACCGCAATTGGTCGTGCTCACCTCCTATCCATCCTCCTGGGAAGAGAAAGCAGCCAACCGAGCGGGCGCAGTATCGTATCTGTTAAAGGATATCGAAACCGACTTTTTAATCGAACAACTTTCTGAACTGGGGTAATTGATCCTCTCCTCAAGAATGTATTCCGTATTCATCTAAGGGAATATTTTTGTTATATCTCACCACTCTGCTCATGGGGAAAAGGATTCACAACTAAATACCCAAGCAGCTTTGTGGATATCCTCGAATATCACAAAATAGCCTATCCTCATTTGATTCAGCATATAGTTTTATTCGATCTTAGAAAAGACTCGAGTCGTACGAAAACTATGATTTCAACTATCTCGTGTCTTTAAAATCCATCCTCATAGGGAATGTCAGCGTGGTCATCCCGCTGCGGTGAGGAATGATTTTATGACCAAGCGTAACCTTCATGGTTGTCCTGGCGATATTATGGCGTTTCAATGTTTGCGATGGTCGCGAAATGGAACAAATCTATCGTGCTTTGAAGTTAGGGATGTGGCAGTAATAAAATCTATTTCCAACATTCCAAACAACGCGATAGGCTCAGGAATACACTCATCTGAAAATTTTGACGGCGACACATCTCCTGTTCATTCACAACGGGGTGGGCAGACATGATAGCAATTTGTTGGCTATTAAAAGAGAATTGAGTTCTATTCGACGGGCGATATGAGAGCTGGACGAATTGATCTCTGATCGGGTGGCCAAACAATCGATGTGAAATTTTATGTCTCGTGAATAGCAGGCATTCTAATGGTGAATGCTATTCCCTTTTCATCAAGCCCTTTATCATGGACTTCGATCTCGCCATGATTGCGAACGATGATCTCCTTGACGATGGCCAACCCCAAGCCAGTGCCTGAGATGCCGGATTCACGCCCAACTTTCCCTCGAAAGAACCTTTGGAATAATTGAGCCTTTTCCTCCTCGGGAATCCCAGGTCCATTATCGGCTACTTGAATGGCAACCCAAGTTTTTCCTTTGATGATTTGAGGCTCCATCTTAACCAAGATTTCCCCTCCCGGAGGGGTGTAGTTAAAGGCATTTGTTAGCAAGATGCTGAGCGCTTCCGTGATCAACTCCCGATCGACGATGCACTCATTGAGCTTGGGAGAGCCCACGAAATGAAGTGATAGATTTCGGCTATTGGCCAGTGGGGTGCGATCTTGAACCAAGGTCTCTACAAGTTCCATTAAATCCACAGGAGTGAGATTGACGATAATTTGGTTCTGATCAAAGGATGAGAGACGTAATAGGCTTTCGATGATGTGTTCGAGGCGAGAAATTTCTCTTTTAACTGCCGCAATATATTGATCCGACTTTTCCCTGGGCTGTTCTAATAATGATCCATAGAGTTTCAGGCTGCTTATGGGTGTCCTAAGTTCATGGGACACATTGGCCACAAACTCATCTTTCATCTTGCTTAAGAGACGTAAATGGCGATTGGCTTCGGCAAGTTCCGCGGTCCGTTCCTCCACCCGTGCCTCCAACTCATCAGCATGACGACGTATGGCCTCATAGAGTTGAGCATTTTCGATGGCCACCGCCGCCTGATTGGCAAAGGTGGAGAGTAAACGGCGCTCTTTCTCGGTGAAGAGTCCCTCTCGGATACGATTGTCAGCGTAAATCACGCCCGTTAGTTTCCCTTTAACCACCAATGGAACGCATAGGATGGAACGCAAGCTGTAGGTGATGACGCTGGTATGATGTCCAAAGCGCGGATCGCTCACGGCGTTTGTTGTGACGATGGCTTTGCCTTCATCCATGACTTGCTTTGCAATGGTCTGGCTTAATTCATATTCATGGGGGAGCAAGGATTCGCGTTTCCAATTTCGAGCGGTGACAATCCTCAAATTCTCGCGCGGGTCACACAGCATGAGGAAAGCCCGTTCAGCACCTGTGAGGCGTATGATTGTATCGACGACTTCACTGAGCACCGTGGATAGATCGAGGGAACTGTTGATAACCTGTCCAATCTGGGAGAGCGCCTCCAGATTATTGCATTCGATCTCATACTCAACAAATGTCTCTTTGAATTCGTTTAACATGGCCGAAATTTGTTCGACCGAACTGATGATCTCTGTGGGAAGGATCTTTCCACGATGTCTCAATGACGCTCGATGAGAAGCCAGTTGTATGCGCAGATCATCTGCCAACTGGCTGAGTTGGTCGAGTGTTTTCTGTGGGAAAGAACCGTTCCCCTGGCTCAAATAGGGCGCCTCCTTGATGCAGAGCACATGCGACATCGATGATTATACAGTGTGAAAAAAATGTCCGCTACAACCCCTTTATGCTCTTCAATGGATATAAATCATGGACAATTTGGGCTGCTTCAATCTGATAAATTCGGATAAAATTACCCATCTGATACACAATCTTGTGTAATTAATATCCATAACAGACCGTGAGGTTCAATGCTATTTAGTTAAGATCAAACCATTCTCTCTTGAAAAGTCTCAAAGCTTCCGGTATAGTTCTCAGGAATGGATCAGGAGAGTAAATCAATGCCTTTAAAAGAACGAGATCGAGAATTACACAGAAAGCAAAGACGCGCCCGTAAGCTACGAGAGTTGAAATCGAAATTAATTCAGACCCAGGATCGCGAGAGGCGCAGGAAAATCTTGGAGAAGATCCGCAAACTGTCCCCTGGGGATCCGATCTTCAAAGAATAGCTCTTTCTTAGCGACTAATACTAACAGCTCGGAATCGATTTTGTCATCATCTTGGACTGCTTGACATAAAGCCGGATTCGCTCGGATAGTGTTTGCCGTTCCTGTGTGCGTGTAAGAAGAATGCCAGAGTGTTCCGTGTCTCCTTTTAGAAATGAATCATCAGGTAGGGGACGGGGGGAGCGCCATAGGAGGAAAATCAGCTGAATAAAACCTTATTGCATGTCACAGAGCGATTGAAAAATAGCTTAATTGATGAACAGTCATTGTGAGCAAGGGAGGCAAGTTCTCAAGGGGATCAGTTCGGTTGATATTTGGATTGTAAATGATCGTGGACAACTTGGCGTAATTCACGGGCTGAGAAGGGTTTAATCAAGCAAGCATCCGCACCAGCATCTTTGGTGGCAGCAATATCTTCGGGCTGAGATTTTGCACTTACTACAATCATGGGAATGGATGATCGTTCGGGGTTAGCACGCATTTGACGAATGAAAGTCAACCCGTCAATATCCGGCATCATGACATCGGTGAGGATCAAGTCGGGGATCTCCTCTTCAAGGAGTTCGTAGGCATGTCTAACCGTGTAAACATGACGGACCATATAGCCGAAGGATCGCAGGATTTCGCTCAGTACCGTGCAAAAGGAAGGCTCATCATCCACGACCAGGATGTAGCTTTGATTAGAACTGGCGGTACTCGAGAAGGCGGTTTGTGTAATTTTGTCAAGATTTTGCTGCATGATTCATTCCCACGCTCACTATGATTGTATGGGAATATGGCTTACTTTAAGCTATCAGTTGTCCAGAATCCACCTTACGGTTTCCTTACAGCGTTTGAACCATGGGGGTGACAGTTCTTTTTCGGGACCAGGATTTACTCATTAACTTCAAGGATCTCTTCTTCCTCTGTCTTATAGTGCGCAAAGTACAATGCCCAAGCTCCTCTGTGTTGAATGGATGCCTTAATGAATCCGGAGGAGAAGATAGTAATGATCTTTATTCATGTCTGTGCTTGCTCCAATTGGGTGTACCTTTGGCTTGATCTTCTTGATCTTGCTGAGGAAGACCTATTTATTCTGGTCAAAAAGCTCTGATCAAACTGATAGGGAAGGGGTCTTGTTTATTGAAGGGGGAATTGCGTGGAAAATGAGAGAGGGGGAAGACGGTTTGTGAAAAGGGTGCTAATTTGCACAATAAGTTGATTCAGAAGGATTAAAAAGCAAATGCTACCCAAATGCTCGTATGAAAATAGTGCTCTTGTCCGACTTAATCAACTTATCAAACTTTCTATGATCAGCAAGCGTCACTGAGGAGAGGTTCAACCACTTCATGCAATTCGTTTGCGGTGAAGGGCTTGGCGAGGAAGGCGGTTGCGCCAGCTTCATACGCTTCTTGCCGGTCTTGCTGTCCGGATTTGGCAGAGAGCACAATGGTAGGGATATCGGACAATTCAGGTGTGGACTTGATGTTCCGGATCATAGTAAGTCCATCAACACCAGGCATCATGATGTCGGCCAGGATCAAATTAGGTCTGTTGGCCTGCAAGTAGGAAAAGGCCTGGGAAACGCTGTGGGCGCGGTAGACTGCATAGCCATGTAATTTAAGGATGATCCCCATGACCACGCAGATCGCAGGTTCATCATCAACGACCAGGATGGAACCTTTCGCGTAAGTTGGTTCAGTGATGGATGGAGCCAAAGGGATATCGACGTCTAATGTCATGTGAGCCTTTCCTTCCAGCTCATAGTTTATATGATATTGTATCGAAGTTGCCTTTCACGGGGCTTTCATTTTGCATCAATTTCCTTACAAATGACTTACGACCTCGTTTTGAGCCATGATTACATCAAAGCAAGGAATGCTCTAACTCAATCGGCATTTTGGGAACGAGTTATTTTCGAAGGGACTTTGATTGCATTGGCAGGTGAGTTATTTCTTGTAGAGCCCCCATCCAAGTTTGCCAGAAATGATGAACCTTTTGGCCTGTTCTTGCAGAAGACGCAAAAAGCATTTAGAGATTCGGTCGGCGGTTGTGGGAACGAGGGCGAAGTTCTATGTCCACCAATGTTGGCTTCTATTTGTAAATCGACCCAAAATTAGATCCGGAATGCATGTGATTGGTTGGTGAGAATGCGAATACCCCTTTTTCGACTCAATCAATGAGAGCATGTCCAATCTAAGTCGACCGAGGTTGCCTGTAAGTCATCGATGTGATACTCTTTTGCACCCTTTCAACCTTAAAGCCCAACGAAGGTTTCCATCGGGAAGGACAATTGAGTCGACGTACAGGCTTCATCGAGCAATGCTATCTCCTCCTCGGATAATTTCCATCCAAGCGCTCCCAGGTTTTCCGACGCCTGCAATTGGTTCTTGGCTCCCACGAGGGGTACTGCCCCTTTGCACATGACCCAATTAATCGCTACTTGCGCCGGTGTTTTGCTGCCATGCGCTTCCCCGATCTGTCGCATACGCTTGATCAGAGGCTGCATCTCTCGAATGATCCTCCTATTGCCTAAGCGCATGAAACCTTTGGGCAAAGGGCGATCGGGTGTATATTTCCCTGTTAGCAGACCCTGGCCCAGGGGAGAATAGGCAATAAATGTAATCCCCTCTTTACGGCAGCGATCCAGGAGACCCAACGCCTCAGGTCGTCGGCGGAGCAGGCTGTAGTGGATTTGATTGGCAGCCAAGAACAAGCCATGTTTATTGAGGGCTTTTTGTGCGAGGAGCATCTTCTCTTCATTGAAATTGGATACTCCAATTGCTCGCACCAGGCCTTCTTTGTGGGCTTCAGCCATCATCTCCATCCAGCGCTCGATCGGAATCGGAGGCAAAGGGTAATGGATCATGTATAGATCGATGAATGCTCTCCCCAGTCGTTTAAGACTGGCTTTGAGTGCGTGGATCAAACTATTCTTACTCATTTTCCAGGGATAGGGAACATACTTGGTCGCGACGATTAGATCCTTGGGAGTCTTTTTCAACAAGGAGCCAAGCATCTCCTCCGATCTTCCCGATCCATAAATCGGTGCGGTGTCGATGAAGTTGATCCCAGCCTCGATGTTGGTTAGAAAGGCCTCCTCAACATCCTTCTCAATATGAGTTTGTCCGTATGCCCAAAAGATGCGATCTCCCCACGACCAGGTTCCTAAACCCAGCTCGGAGATGCGGATTCCCGTTTGTCCCAATTGTATGGTTTCAGGAGGTAGGACCATGGCAATGCCTTTCTCTATTTAAAGTTTAAGTTAGACTATAAAACCATCGTTGTATTTTCGTCAATCTTTATTTCCATAATATGTCATATGCTAAAGCCATCCCTTTTCTTTTTTTCCGTCTGCGACCGGGCAATTTGATAAACTTCCATCGTGCGCAGCCTGGCGAGGCGATGATCGATAATCGGAGCAGGGTAATCCTTGTCGATGATGCAATCCGAGGATTTCTGCAACTCAGGAGACATTTGCCATGGTTCGTGGATGTTTTTCTCCGGCACCCTGGATAGTTCAGGCACCCATTGGCGGATGTAACTGCCTTGGGGATCAAACTTCTTCCCCTGTAGAACAGGATTAAAGATGCGGAAATAGGGCGCAGCATCCGTCCCTGTCCCAGCAGTCCACTGCCATCCACCGTTGTTAGCAGCTGGATCGCCATCCAGTAGTTGCCGCATGAACCATTTTTCTCCCCAGCGCCAGTCGATGAGGAGATCCTTGACCAAAAAAGAAGCCACAATCATCCTGGCGCGATTATGCATCCAGCCAATATGCAGCAATTGACGCATGGCCGCGTCGACAATGGGATAGCCTGTGCAGCCTTCACACCAGGCAGGGAAAGCTTGTTTGTCATTAACCCAATTAATTCCTCTTAGTGACTCCTGGAAGCTCACTCGTCTCACGTATGGAAAGTGGAATAGGATGGAGAAGTAGAATTCTCGCCATATGAGCTCGTTCAGCCAAATCTCAGCCCCCCTGCGGGTTTCTGTCCCACGAGCGCCTGCCATGGCGGACGCCGCCGCGATGACCGCCTGGCGGATCGAAATCATGCCAAAACGCAGGTAAGGGGATAAACGCGAGGTGCCATCCAAATCCATTCGATCACGTTCGAGGTTGTATCGATCAATGGGTGAATTATTCAGCTGAGCGAAAGCCTGAAGACGGCGTTGTCCTTCCGCTTCATACGGGGGAAAGGGGATGCCGGCAGACAGCGCAGGTTCGAATGGAAGGTCTTCACTGAAAATCTCGCCCGCTGTGGGAATCCTATCGGGGATGGGAAGCAGGCTCTCGGCATCAGGCAATGGGTTGGCTTTCCATGCGCGGCTGTAAGGGGTGAAGACGGTGTATGGAAGACCGTTCTCTTTCAGCACCGATGCCGGATGGCGTAAGGTCAGTCCTCCCGTCAATCGCAAGGGCAGTTGGCTTGCGATTCGACGATCTCGACGTTGGGCATAGGGAGAGAAATCTTCTTCCGTAAAAATGGCCTCTGCACCGCTTTCGCTGATGAGCTTTTCCAATTGCATCAAAGGCTCGCCTCGCCGGATGAAAAGTTTGCTTCCTCGTTTCGCCAAATCGGAATCCAAGTAACGTAAGCCTGCCAGAAGGAATGCCCAACGCTTCTCTCCTACATATTCGGATTGGATCAATGTGGGATCAAGAATAAATACGGGGAGGATTTTCTCTGCCTCTTCTAAGGCAGTCGTCAGGGCGATATTATCGTACAGTCGCAGGTCACGGCGTATCCACCAGATGGCAGTCCTCATTGACGTTTCTCCATCCTTCCTTTACCTCTCCCATACCCTATAGCTTCGTAAATCCCAGTCACTGTTTTTGGGTGTTCTATTCCCACCTAATTACTTCTATGCACTTTGCTTTGCCGTTCTTTCCCCAAGCCTTTCTTTGACTCTGGATGGGAACTCAAGTTTCGAATTGAGCGCTTTTGCGGACGCTTTCTTTAGGTGGGTTTGTAGCACTCAAAGAACACCGATTCCCTTGCCACTGTCAACATCAGTATTATTGTTGTCTCAGGTTCTTCTTGTTCGAATACGCAGAGCAAAACCCGCCAATCCGTACATAGCCACTGCCAGCAGCAAACAAGCGATCAACGCTTTTGCAATCGTAAGTCCATCCCAACCGTTGTTCATCAAAGCCCGCATTGCCTCGAGAACATAGGTGATTGGATTGAAGCCAGCGGCGGTCTTCAGCCAACCGCTGAGTAAATCCAGGGGAACGAAGGTTGGGGCGAGGAAGGTCAACGGGAAGAAGATGAAGCTCGCGCCTTGAGTGGCGGCTGCACTGCCGCTTCCCAAGGCAGCAGAGACAGTGAAACCGGCGAAGCCCGTTCCTAGCAAAATGGCTATTCCGATGACTGCAAGTAGCCCGAGGATCCCGGTTGCTGATTGAAGTCCAAGGAGAAGACCGATACCCAGGACAATCGTGGCCTGTAGCCCAAGTATCACCGCCCCGGCCAGGATTGGTCCAAGCAAGAGTGACGCGCGGCCAACGGGAGTCAACAAAAGTTTATTGAAATACCCATTTTGAATATCCCTGACGAGATTTTGAGCTGCGATCCCTGCTCCGGACAGCGAAGAACTTACGATCGAAAGGGGAAGGATGAACCCCAGGTAATTGTTGCTGCCCAAATTAGGTATGAAGCTGGAAGCCTTTCCAAGGGTGGAATTGTAGATAACCAGGAAGAAAACGCTGATTGCAATTGGCGGCAGGAGGGCTTCAGGCGTACGAGATAAAGTTACCAGACTTCGCCAGGTGATGAGCGCAATCTGGATAAAAAAGGGCGCTTTCGGTCCGGATGCTCGAGAAGGGGCTTCACAAGATTGTGTTCTCATAAGTACAAATCCTCCAATATAATCATTCGATGAAGAAATCAGTCAACTGATTCCGGATTACTTTCCTGACTCTTCAGGCGCTGCCCCGTGACTTGCAGGAAGACGTCATCCAGAGTGGGTTGTGTAAGGGTGAGCGAGATCGGGCTGAGTTCTGCTGCTGCAAGACGCTTGACCACACCTGAGATTTGCTCAGCCGCATTGTTTATGTAAAGGCGGACTGTATTGCGATCGATTTGTACTCGATTGGCAATTGGAATCAATTGATTGCGCGCCTTCTCAGCGCTTTCACGTTCTCCGAAGGCGACATTAATCGATTCCGTCCCCATATCTGCTTTAAGTTTTGCAGGGGAACCCTCGATCATAATTTTCCCACGATCGATGATAGCGATCATATCCGACAATTCATCCGCTTCTTCCAAGTATTGGGTGGTGAGGAAGATGGTCATCCCCAGCGACTGGTTAAGACGGCGAACCTCATTCCAGACATCACGGCGGCTGGCTGGATCAAGCCCGGCAGTGGGTTCATCAAGAAACAGGATCTCCGGTTCATGCACCAAAGCAAGCGCCAAATCCAACCGGCGCCGCATTCCGCCGCTATAGGTTCCAACGCGACGAACCACTGCATCGGATAGCCCGACCAATTCGAGCAACTCCGAGGCTCTGCTTACGGCTTGCCTGCGGTTGGCGCCAAAGAGCTGCCCTTGAAGGGTGAGCAACTCCATCGACTTCATCAGCGGATCGAGACCAATCTCCTGTAGGGCGACACCAGCGATACGCCTCACTTGATCCGCCTCGCAAACCACATCATACCCTCCAACCAGGGCACGACCTTCGCTCGGTAATCCTAAGGTGGTCAGGATTTTGATGGTGGTGCTTTTTCCGGCGCCATTTGGACCGAGGAAACCGAAGATCTCACCGGCATTGACTTTGAAAGAAATACCGTCAACAGCGGTAACCTCCCCAGGGTATCGTTTGATCAAGTTATCTACGATTATTTCTCTGTTTGACATTGACATTCATTTTCCTCGCATGATTTTATATTTTTTCTTCGATATCGTTGTCCGATAGTTTTCACGCTCTTACCTTAACATCGATTTTGTCAATGATCATTCCCAGACAGGGTTCCATTCTTCTTTCGATCATGCTGCATCTCCATTACTTCCTCATGAATTGCGCAATCGTATCCCGCATTCGGAAAGCTTTCATATAGGGAGCAATATAGGCGATTGTAAAGGCGCGTGGATTTGAGACGAATTCCCCTAATCCATTGTCTTGCGTGACATTGCTTACCGCCAGAAGTTCAAGCAGGCCGCGCGTAACGGGCGGGGAGGGCAGGAATATCTCCATCAGCGTGACGAGGAAACGCAAGAAAGGCATGGGAAAACGGACGAATATCCTTCGGGCTCCGATGGCGGTCAGAGTATGGCGTTCGATCTCCTCCAGTGACAGGATTTCTGGGCCGCCCAATTCATACTTTGCGCCGATGGTTTTATCATCATCCAAGGCTTTCACCACAGACGTGACAACATCCTCGACCCAAACCGGCTGGAAGATGGCTTTTTCATCGCCGACGATGGGGAAGATCAGAGGTGTGAGGGGCGCCAGTCGAGCGAAGATGTTGGCGAATTCATCTTCTGCTCCCCAGACGACAGAGGGTCGAAAAACGGTCCATGCCAAATCAGATTGGGTGACGTATTGCTGTGCTTTCCCTTTAGAGGCCAGGAAACGGTATGGCAGGGATGGCTCAGCGCCCAATTGAGATAGGTGGATAAAACGCGAGATGCCTGCATTTTGAACTGCATCCGCGAGATTCACGGTCCCTTGGAAGTTGATCGCCTCATAGGTGCGTCCGCCCTTTTCAATGGCGATGGCGACGGTATGGATCACAGCACTGATACCTTCAAGAACAGAGGCAAGGGAGTTCGGTTTAGTGACATCCCCTTCAACCCATTGCACCTCAAGCCCGGAAAGGCGACCCTCTCGTTTGGCCTTTTCGGGATTTCGTATCAAGGCACGAACGGGCTTACCGAGCTCGGTCAGTCTGCGGACAATGTGGCTACCAATGTAACCTGAGCCACCAGTGACAAGAATCATGTGCTACTCCTCTTGACGAACATTTCTAGTAACCACTCAACCTTGCCTGCAAACGCAAACCCTAAGGGTCTTTCAGGTAAGCAAGTGGTTGAATTTGTAGGAAATTTGCTCTTTAAAGTTAAGCTTGGATTGCATAATAGACCTTAAGGATCTTTTCCTGAATAGTTGCCATTTTATTATGAAGCCTCTGCGCATCAACCATCGGGCAGGCGATAATCTCTTCTAACTTTATGCACACTTCCCATTTATCCCTTGAATCGTAAGTGATGTCGGTTTGAGTAGCCCGATTGCTCATAAGCTTCTCTCGGAGGCTGACGAAAATCGATGGATCAGCCCCTTAAGAGATGCCTCAATAATCCCTCCCTTTTTCGCCAAGATTTCGTCTAGCGCAAGAGTGTATGCCTCAAGCAATTGACCGAGAACTTTATCTGAGAATCCATAGTTCATGACAAGCCCTCTGATCCATGTGATTTGATCCTCAAGAAAGGAGAACTCACCTAGTAACAATACCGCCAGGATGTTCTCTGAGAGAAAACGGATCACCATGTTCAGGTACTCTTCAGGGATTTCTCCCTCGAGCCCTGCCTCCCAAACGGCCGCTTCAATCTGAGGCAGGTATTCCCGGAAGTAGATATAAGCTTTTTGATAATCTTTTGAAGCAGAGACGATCTCGGGAAGCGGAGGAGGGTAATTTAATAGACTTTCGACAACCGCAGATACCTCAACAATATTTTCGCCTATGAAATATCCGGGGATTCTTCTACGGATCTCGGGAAAATGATTGAATACGCGGCCAGCAAAGGCGAGGGGAATGCGCTTCTCCTGGATTAGGCGCGCCATTTGCAGAGTGCTTGCTGCGGTCTGAAGTTGTTGAGCGATGAGAATCACCAGGTTGGGACTCGTACTGGACAGTGCTTGTTCGAGTCTTTGCAGAGGGACATTGGCGCCCAGGAAAAAAACCTGCCTACCTGCTCGACGCAAGAGGTAACTCACAAGCAGAGGGCTGAAAGTATGCTCCTCGCCCGGTGGACAGAGTGTCAGTATCCGACCCGGGAGTGTGGCCGGAGGGGAAGCTGCCAAGACGGATTCCAGGCGGCGGATGGCCAACTCTGAGGCGAAATGCTCTTGTTGAACGGTCGTCTCGGCTTGGTACCATTCTTCACCGATCTCAGCCAACCCTTTCATGAGAACTTCGATGAAAACAATCTCGGGGGGGTAAAAAGCGAAAGAACGCGTCAGGATTTGATCGGCTATGCTTTCGTTGAACTGCTTACAAGCCGCGATCCATTCCCGGCGCAAGGCATCGAGATTTCCCCCCATCGTTGGAGAGATGGTTGGGGGTGAGGTCGAGGGTATGGTTCGTAATGGATCTTGCCCTTCCCTTACAAGTGAATGCCATAGGTCAACTGCGCGGCTGATGCTTAAGCCCTCCCCCTGTCGTGCGATCAGCCATTTGAAAGTCTCGATATCCCTCTGGGTATAGAGGCGATGACCGCCTTGGCTGCGCGCCGGTTCTGGTAGCCCATAGCGGCGCTCCCAGGCGCGCAAGGTATCCGGTTTTAAGCCTGTCTCGCGAACGACGGCCTTCATATTATAGGTGGCGGAGCTTTGATCGTCTCTTTCTTCCATGATTATGCAATCCTTTCCTGGATGCCTCTTCTCAATAGTCTACCTTATTTGACGGTTTTGTCCAGTTATTATCCAGAAAGGATTCTTGCGAGTGGCCCAGAAAGCGCTGCATATGATCGCCGGGCTTCATCGCCGAGCGCCAATGGGCGACATCCGCCTTTGAGAGGGCCCTGCCGCGTGCGATGCCCTCCAGCTGCCGGCAGGCTGCTTTGCCATGGCAGATCAATAAGAGCGCTAAAAGCAAGTGGTTCTGATCGCAGCAGCCTGCGCTGAAGTGCGCTTTCTCGACCCCTCCCCGGCGATCGCGGGGCACTGCAGGCTGTGATGTGAACATAATGTCAAACATTAATCAATTATTAATTTGACAATATCGCGATTATCATATAATATTAGATCAAATTAGTCCAAATATAGAGGAAGAAGAAATGAAAACCCGAATGCTCGTAAGTTCCCTAATCTTGGCGGCGCTGGTGCTTGGTGCATGTGCAAAAGCGACGCCCCCGGCCGCTGTGCCGACTGCAAAGCCCACTGAGAAACCCGTCATGGAACCTACCGCGGTACCAGAGCCGCAGGACATCGTCGACATCGCTGTTGCAGATGGCCGTTTCCAAACGTTGGTGGCGGCGCTGCAAGCGGCTGAATTGGCGGAAGCCCTCAAGGGCGAAGGTCCCTTCACCGTCTTCGCTCCCACCGATGAGGCCTTTGCAGCCTTGCCGGAAGGCACAGTTGAGGCCCTCTTGGCAGATATCCCCGCATTGACCAACATCCTGCTCTATCATGTGGTCGATGGGAAAGTCATGGCCGCCGATGTTGTCAACCTGTCGCAGGCGCTGACCCTTCAAGGCCAATACGCCAGCATTATGGTTGATGGCGGCAAGGTGATGGTGGACAACGCCCAGGTCATCCTGGCCGATATTGAAGCTTCCAATGGTGTGATCCATGTCATCGACACGGTGATCCTACCGGAGACGCGTGACATCGTTGACATCGCAGTGGAAGATGGCCGTTTCACAACGTTGGTGGCCGCTGTGCAAGCTGCAGGCTTGGTGGATGCGCTTAAGGGCGAAGGTCCATTCACGGTTTTTGCCCCTACCGACGAAGCCTTTGGGGCTTTACCTGAGGGGACCATTGAAGCCTTGCTGGCCGATCTCCCGCTCCTCACTGAAATCCTGCTCTACCACGTCGTGCCAGGTAAATTCATGGCAGTCGATGTGCTTGGCCTCTCGAACGCTGAGACTCTGCAGGGGCAATATGTAAACTTCAGCTTGGATATGGGCAAGGCCTATGCTGATGGGGCGGAAATCATCATCACGGATATCGAGGCCTCCAATGGCGTGATCCATGTCATCGACGCGGTGATCCTACCGGAGACGCGTGACATCGTTGATATCGCCGTGGAAGATGGCCGTTTCCAGACTTTGGTTGCGGCTATACAAGCGGCTGAATTGGCGGAAGCCCTCAAGGGCGAAGGTCCCTTCACCGTCTTCGCTCCCACCGATGAGGCCTTTGCAGCCTTGCCGGAAGGCACAGTTGAGGCCCTCTTGGCAGATATCCCCGCATTGACCAACATCCTGCTCTATCATGTCGTTGAAGGCAAAGTGATGGCTGCTGACGTGGTTGGTCTTAGTGAGGCACAAACCCTCTTGGGTGAGAGTGTGAAGATCAAGGTCGATATGGGGAAAGTCTATATTGACTATGCCCAGGTCATCATCACCGACATCGAGGCTTCCAATGGCGTGATCCATGTCATCGACGCGGTGTTGCTCCCGCCCGAAGCCTAATCCAAAGAACGTTGGAAACACTCATCTAAGAATCGAGAACAGGAAGGAAAATCCACCCTTCCTGTTCTCTTTTCCTTAAATCTCGATTCAGAGCAGGATCGCATGCAGGCAAAGATAAAGATAGCCCATAGACACACGGATTTTCGAGTTATTGAGATCTGGCATTCGATCCACCCAAGCCTCTGGAAATGACCTCTCTCCATGGAGAAAGCGTTTTGTCCTTCGGAAAAGTAAGCTTATAATGAGAACAATGTTGATGATCCAATCTGTGTTGATTGGCCGTCCATAGCGTAAACACAGAAGGTAATGGTTCCAGAAAAACCTTCCGAAAAAAAGTGCATCGTTTCTTGATCTGCAAATTGCTTCATTTATCCTGTAGGGCGTCATCATCTGCATCAAAGAATAGGACCGAATTCCGAGATGAGGAAATCGACCAATACTGTTTAATTAAAAGCTTCCAAAGATGGCGATAGTCAGCCAAGAACATCATAGCGGGAGGATGATTGCATGACAGAGCTGAAAAAATTAGGTCGCTATGAAATTGTATCAGAGATTGGTCGTGGCGGGATGTCAGTTGTCTATCTCGCCCACGATCCGCTTTTTGATCGCCAGGTCGTTTTGAAATTGCTCCCGCGTGAGTTCCTTCACGATCCGAGCTTTAAGTCGCGTTTTGAACGCGAAGCGAAGGCGATTGCCAAGCTTGAACATGCATCCATTGTGCCGGTTTATGATTTCGGAGAAGAAGGGGGTCTGCCTTATCTTGTGATGCGCTACATGACCGGGGGATCTCTGACGGATCGTCTACAAAAAGGTCCTCTCAATTTGGATGAAGCGCTACGAATTATGACAAGATTGACCAGCGCGTTGGAGGAAGCGCATCGACGTGGCATGATCCACCGCGACATCAAACCGGGGAATGTGCTTTTTGATCGCTATGGGGATGCTTTCCTGGCCGATTTTGGCATTGTCAAATTAACTCAGGAGACAAGCACCTATACAGCAGGCGGATTCGTCGGCACGCCGGCATACATGAGCCCCGAGCAGGCACGCGGGGATGCGGATATTGACGTTCGCAGTGATGTATACGCGCTAGGTGCGATTTTTTTCGAGATGTTAACAGGAAAGCCGCCTTATCAATCGGAAACAGTCATGGGATTGGCCCTCAAACATATCAACGATCCGATTCCCAGTCTCCTTGCTTTCAATTCGGATTTGCCAGAGGGTCTGGAGGGGTTTATTCAGAAAGCAATGTGTAAGGAACGTGAGGGGCGCTATGAGAGCGCCAATGCATTGGCGAATGCGCTTAGAGCGATTATATCGAAGGAGGTGAGCACGGCGGTCTCTGGCCCAGAGCTTCCAACTGAAACGGTTGTCAGCAAACCGGAGATCGGGGCTACGATCGTTGAGCAAGTGGAGAAGAAAGCACCTCCGATTCTGGTTGGGGCACCTGAAGCGCCGTCCCGAAAGGTTATTAAGCCCGGAAAACGATTGGCTTGGGGCCTTGGCGCAGGAGGTGTGATCGTTGTCGGGGTGATCCTGGCCATTTTAATCCCCAAGTTGGGGCTGTTTTCGACGGCGCCTGTTGCCACGTCAACGTCGACTTTACCTCCACCACTAACTCCTGTTCCCACAAAGGCGCCTGTGCCGACATTTCCCCCTATGGTCGGTCCTGACCCTTCGCCACGCGTTGGCGTGTTTTACTATCCATGGTTTGGTAATCCGGATCATGATGGGTCCTGGATTGGATGGGAAGGGCCCGACCTTATGCCGCCTCTGGATATCACCAGCGATTATTATCCGCTCCTGGGGCCTTACAGTCGCTCCGATCCGAACGTTATCGCTCAGCATTTTGCCTGGCTAAGAGAGGCAGGAGTAGGTGTGGTTATCAGCTCCTGGTGGGGACAAGGCTCGTTTGAGGATAAAGCTATTCAACTTATGCTTGAGATGGGGGCGCAATATGGGATAAAAATTGCGTTCAATATCGAACCATATGAGGGTCGCTCTGCCGACCAGCTCATTGCAGATGTGCGTTATCTTTATGATCGATATGGAGAAAGCCCGGCCTTTTTCCGTACCCAGGAGACAAGTTGTTTTAGTCTCGACAATCGGAGCAAGGGATTATTTTTCGTCAGGTCAATCGATCGACCCTCCATTGACGCTGAACCGGTCAGTCCAGAATATTGGCGGTTTGCCATAGATGCCATTCATGAGTCGCCGGATGGCGGTCTGGTGATCGCAAATACAATCGACGCCAAATGGATTGATGCCGGACACTTTGATGGGATCTACAATTATGCAGCTTTCCAGCTTGAAGAGGGAATACCCTTCAATTGGGCTCTGGATATCCCCCCGGGAGGCTGGTATGTTCCCAGCGTCATGCCGGGTTTCTCAGCAGAACGTCTCAATTACCCAGCGGAGACGAAATTGCCACGCATGAATGGTGAGACGTATCATTCCCAGTGGGATGCTGCGCTTGGTCTCGGTGTTGAGCCTCAGATGGTGACCATCACCTCTTTTAATGGATGGCAAGAGGGGAACCAGATTGAACCGGCGGCTCCTGGGATGACCAACAAGCGAGGGTATCAGTACATCGACTACGAACCTTTGAGTCCTGACACTTATCTGAAGCTCACGCGAGAGCGGGTGAATGATTTTCGATATAGGGAATGGCCTCCCCCGTATCGAGTTCGAGTCCGAATGACCTCTAGCTCAGATTGGGCGAATTTTTCATTGATCGAAGGGGGAGCCATGACGAGGCCACATATTGTTGAGTTAAGCAAAGAAGCTGGGCCAGCTGGTTTGAATAGAGGTATTCTTACCCTCACTCAGAAAGCAGAACTCGCTGAAGCGGGGGCTGAAGTCCAGGTGGTCATTGACCTCCTATTCACGAATCTGAATCCCCAAGCAAACCTCGTTTTTAGATTGGAGCGTGGTCATCTTGGGAAGGTTGACGTTGAGCTGATGAACTATGTAAGAAATGAACCGATCCTGGTAGAGACTTTTCAGTGGGGAGGGATCGCTGATAAACCGAACAATCCGATCGAATTCCAGATTCCAGCTTTGTTGTTAATTGAACCCCCTTCGTAAAGCTTCGAGCTTTTGTTGTCATCGATGAGGAAAAGCCTGGCACGGATAAGGGGAAGAATATGAATCAGGTCCGGCATATCAATCATCCCTATGAGTCATTATCAATCGCCCCTACTATCTACTTCATTCTCCTCGATTGCCATTGCTCCATGAAAAAAGATCATGAAGTGAGTGAATGTCAAAATTATCGATGGTCTTAACAAGGGGCTGTCTGCCAATTCGATCAATTTTGCAAAGACGGAATGGCTCGATGCGCATCATGTGGAGGACCTGGATTACGAATAATTCGTCCTCACGACCGGCCTATGACCGGACTGCGAGGACGGTAGTGCGCTTCATGAATAAGAAGTAAGAAATCTTTGTTTTCTTATCTGACCTTGCATTTCGTGAATAACAAACTGCCCTTTGCTCTATCTCACATCGAAGCTCCCAGATCCGGGTTCGAAGGTGATCTCGATTCGGTGAGCGGCGCCGCTGTATCCTTCAGATTCCCAAACGCCGGTATCACCATCATTATCATTCATGTCATCCATCAGATCACATTTGCCTGGAACCGATACACTTCCCGATCCACGCTCTCTAACGATGATCCGTACTCCCACATCATCAGGCACATCGATTCCAATGCTGCCCGAACCACCATTAATTTCCGTAGAAACATCCGATCCGGCTCCAATCATGACCTCGAAGGAGCCCGAGCCGATTTCCAAGAAGGCTATGACTTCCG
>CAYGXU010000062.1:0-18565 GCA_964353875.1 uncultured Anaerolineaceae bacterium
TAGGTTCAATCGTTGTGGGAGGGAAAGCTCGACCTGAAGGGAAGGATAAAGAAGATATAACGGTCAGGCATGAAGCCAGCTTAGCCAGAAGGAGCTGAGAAGTTACGAATTGCCCTAAGATTGTCGTCATCCGTTCATCCCCTCGCTCTCCAGGGGAAATCGAGCATGCGCAGCGGATCTTCGCTAACGCTCTCTTCACTCCCCCGCCCAATCCGACTGAACCTTTTCGATCGGCGAAGGGTGGTTATCATGAGGAACTTCAATGAACTCTCATACAGGATCACGAAAGGAGGTGAATTTCCATCCAAACAGTAGTTCCGACCAATCCGAGTACATCATCCGTTTCATTGCCAGTGTCGATCACATTCGTTACACTATCTTAGAAACGGGTGTGTTCCGTTTGATCTTGCATAAACTCTTTGGCGTTGAAGTAGGTGGTATCACAACCCTCGTAGCAGAAGTACAAGATGCGACACTCTATGGAATGCACCTTATAAACCGTCTACATGATCTGCGGAGGAAAACGTGTACGATAGGGAAAATATGATCAGCAAGGTAGAGGATATCGATTGGGAAGTGCGTATGGCTGCTCGCACCCAAAGGATGCAAAGCTCCGTTATCCGCGAACTGCTCAAATGGACGATGCAGCCCGATGTAATCTCTTTTGCAGGCGGTCTGCCGGCGCCCGAGTTTTTCCCAATACGGGAGGTAGAGGAGGCCTGCCATCAGATTTTGCAGCATGAGGGACAAATGGCTCTGCAATATAGCCCGACGGAGGGATACCTGCCGCTGAAAGAATACCTGGCAGAAACGCTATCCAAATACGGGATTTTAGTGGAGCCAGAGAACATCCTTCTGGTTCATGGCTCACAGCAGGGGCTTGATTTAATTGGCAAGCTATTCGTCGACTCTGGAACATGTGTGGTAACCTGCCGCCCCACCTATGTAGGGGCATTGCAGGCATGGAACGCCTATGAGGCTCAATACTGCACCGTGCCGATGGACGATGATGGTATGCAGGTCGAGCTGCTGCCAGAGATCCTTAAGAAAGCACCCCAACAACCGCGCTTCATTTATGTTTTGCCCAATTTCCAAAATCCGGCAGGGACGACGCTTTCCCTGCAACGGCGTGAGATGCTGACCCAAATTGCACGTGAGCACGACCTTGTCATTGTGGAAGACGACCCCTATGGAGAACTGCGATATGAAGGGGAGGACATCACGCCGATCTTTCGCCTGGCTCCAGAACGTACACTATACCTAAGCACCTTCTCTAAGACCTTAGCCCCGGGTCTACGCTTGGCATGGGTTGTTGCCCCGAAGCCGATCATCGCACGTATGGTCCAGGCCAAACAGGGAGCCGATTTGCATACCGGCACCTTTATCCAGATGCTAGCCAATGACATCTGCCAACGCGGTATCTTACGACAGCATGTCAAGCGCTTACGCAAAGTCTACCGTGTCCGGCGGGATGTCATGTTGGACGCGCTCACAGAACACATGCCGGAGGGGGTAAGCTGGACGCGCCCCTTGGGCGGGCTATTCCTGTGGCTCCGCGCTTCCGAAAAAATCGATACGCGTGAATTCCTGAAGAAAGCGGCCGCAAAAAAGGTTGCATATGTGCCTGGTTATGGCTTTTACCCGAACGAGGATGGAGGGCATCACTCCATGCGTTTGAACTTCTCCAACGCCAGCGAGGAGATGATTAACGAAGGCATCTATCGACTCGGGAAGACGATGAAAGAGGAACTGGCGCGAACGTAAGGTAACATCTGGTCATGGGTGACGCGCGCACTCAGGCAAATGGGTGCGCGCTTATTTTCAATCGGGAATCGTTACTCGATTAAACCATCATCCCTGCAACCGGGATGATCGTCAGCTCTTGACAAGGATATTGCTGGTATGAAATCAATCTTCTTCTGGTTGGGAAGGTGATAATCTCCTTCCCCTTAAAAGTTCAATCTAACCTTCCCCTCTCCATCATTGGAGTTATGCTCCTTCCTTTCCTTGCGGCTAGCGAGCCTGATATCATTGTAAATGGTCCATGATCAGGAAACTTGGAAATCAAGGCAATCCTAAAACAACAGCAGACAGGTTGATACCATGATCGAGATCGATGGCTCATTAGGGGAAGGCGGCGGGCAAGTGTTACGCACTTCGCTGACCCTCTCTCTGATTACGGGTCAGTCAGTGCGTATCAACAATATCCGCGCCCGCCGACCGAAACCTGGCTTGAGGGCGCAACATCTCGCATCGGTAAAAGCTGTAACGGAGATAGGGCAGGCGAGAGTCGAGGGCGATTCGTTAGGTTCTGATACCATCGTCTTCCATCCAGGTCAAATCAAAGCTGGGGATTACACTTTTGATATCGGAACTGCTGGATCTACCTCTTTGGTCCTGCAAACCATTTTTCTCCCTCTAAGCCTTGCTGGCGCATCTTCTGAAGTCAGCCTCATTGGCGGCACCCATGTCCCCTGGAGCCCTTGTTTTCATTATCTTGATTGTCACTGGATTAAATATATGCGCCAGGTTGGTTTCAACGCTGAATTGTCACTTGAGAAGGCTGGCTATTATCCAGGCGGGGGAGGCAAGATCAAGCTTAAAATCCTGCCCGTACAAGCGCTCACATCGCTTCACCTGTTAACCCGTGGAGATCTAAGGCGGATCCATGGGATCTCCGCTGTTTCCAATCTTTCACGAAGCATTGCAGATCGTCAAAGGCAGCATTCACTGGCAAGGTTATCTGGGCTGGATTTACCGGCAGAGATTGAGATCGTGGAATTGCCGTCATTTGGCAAAGGGACTTTGCTGTTTTTATTGGCCGAGTTCGAGGCCTCGCAAGCCTGCTATTTTAGCCTTGGAGCGAGGGGCAAACCCGCCGAACAGGTGGCCGATGAGGCGGTCGATGCCTTGTTGTCTTTTCTGAGAACGGATGGTGTGATGGACGAGTACCTCGCCGATCAGCTTCTGCTCCCACTGGCTTTGGCTCCCGAACCATCCGAATTGCGGATTTCTAAAGTAACACAACACTTGCTGACCAATGCGCAGGTCATCCAGGCTTATCAAACCGCCAAAATCGACATTGAAGGGAAGTATGGAGAACCGGGTTTGGTATACATTGAACCGCAGGGCTAATGTCCTCTCAACAGGCTTTGAGACCAAACCGCTCATCCCTCGAGACGAAATACCCTTCGAGACGGTCGAAATGATGTATCGTATTTAACACTCTCCAAAAGAAACCGTCTCGTTGATTTTCGATGATTATTGATACCATATTGATGAGATCAGCGGACAAGTACTTTTAAAAGGAGTGAATATCTTCAAGGGCTTTGTTGACCGTGATGCGCGTGGATATGTCGAATTGGGGAAGGAGTCACTCGACTAAGCAGTACCCCCTGGAGAACATATTCTTACCGCGCCATTATGGGCAAGCGAAGGATTCGGATGGGGCTTGATGTTATCTGCGCGCGCGCAAGGTCTACGCTGGCTACCAGTGAAATGGGGATGATCATTATGACGATACGATAATTTCATACCCCAACATGTCCCTCATTTTGCTCTCTCCATCATTCGTGAGAGACGAAATCGCCCACTTCGCCAAAGAAGATCCTTAGCATCAAATCCGGGTTAATGCCAACTTAAATACAAAGTCCTCTATCCCTGATTCGAAACCAGCTTATCAAGATTAGGATGAAAATCTAAAGGAATAACGTCCCCATTGATGAGGATTCCTCTTTTCTCACATGGGGACTGTTTGTATTTGACCTGAGATTAGATCACCAACGGCGTCTTTGTCCGCCTCTTGGTTGATCCTCAGTGCGCGGGCGTGCCTCAGAGACTTTAATCGCGCGACTATCGATTTCCCGGCCATTGAGGTCATTGATCGCTTGATCAGCCTCTGCATCCTGCGCCATCTCCACAAATGCAAAGCCCTTAGATCTGCCGGACATTCGATCCGTGATAAGGTTCACAGAGACGACTTCCCCAATGGTTGCGAAAAGCTCCTGCAGCTCGTTTTCTGTGGTGTTATAACTCAGGTTGCCAATGTAAAGTTTCTTCGCCATTGAAATTCTCCTCCAATGGATTACCAGCCACACCTTGGTCTATGAGAGCTTAACCTCTTCTGGAGAGTCACCATCCTCAATTATCGACGGGGAAATTCCTATCGTGGTCATATGAACTCAGGCGCGGTGGCATAGATCGAACGGCGTACGAAAAGGCGACCCTTTTTCTACGAGTCTGAGCCGCCTACAGCTAAAAATTACTTCATCCTGCGCATGTAGTCTAACATACACGTCACAAACTGCAAATGTCAAGCAGCATTCTTAAACTTCCGTCCGAAGTTGGGTTCCTCTGTTGACTGCGGCTGGTTGATTGTCTATACTCTAATCGATCAACACGAGCGAGCTTATTTGTAATCACTTGGTCAACCTCTACTATCAGGTAAGCTACTGAAAAAGTTGAAGTGTCGCTTGCTGCATTTACTCTTTGGTTTGACAACGGTTTCCAGCTTTTTATACTCAAGACAACCCAGCGACTGCACTCAACCATGCAAAATCTAGGCACTCATCCCAACGATTCGGCTGCTCGATTGACCGCACTGCGGCCGGGTCGTGTAGACTCTGTCTCAAGTGATGTGAACTATATTCACGTTTTCCTTCCTCACTTCTATCATCGTTTGATACGGATCAAGAACGCAGCCAAAGAGCACAACCAACCTTCCATTTCTCTTCTCCAACGAACACCCGAAACAAGGCTGAATAGATCGTATGGGAATTTTCTAAATAAGGTCTTTTTCCGGCTATTACTACAAAATCATCGTTCAGGAAATTATCCTCTTGTCGATCAAAAGCTCAGTTATAACTGTTGCCCATCGTAGTTATGAGGATTGAATTATGAAGAGAAACGAAGAGGCCTTCAACGTCGGACATCACCGGCCAGTTTATCTCTGGGCTGGTCCGGGGACGATCCGCATGAATCGACTCAAGTTCATGGACGCACCGGTGGATGAGGCCGTTCACATAGAAGCTCATTCCTCCGCTGGGGCACGACGCATGGCAGAAGAGGCCGGCTTCAATTGGGCCTATCTGACCTATGACTGGGGCTTTCCCCCCGAGGTGGAACAGGAGGATTGGCAGGCTTTCCAAGAAGCAGTCCCCATTTATCAGGCTGCCGGTCTGCGTGTCTTCGGTTACATTCAGGCCTCCAATTGCGTTTATAGCGGTAGTTACCTCAACAAGGATTGGTACGCCCTTGATCCACATGGACGACCATTCTTCTATTACACTGGACGTTACATGACCTGTTGGTTGCATCCCGCATGGCGTCAGCATCTTCACAGCATGGTGCAGGGGGTGATCGATTGTAACGCCGATGGCATCTTCTTCGACAATCCCTGGCATGCCAGCCAGCCTTTCCTGCTTGGCGGGACATGGCTCGGCTCCGCTGGCTGCTATTGCTCCCGTTGCCGTGATGCCTTTCGTACGGCAACTGGTTGGGAGATCCCCACCCTCATTTCCCCTGATACGAATGAGACCAGCCGTCACTACCTGCGCTGGCGCGCCGCTTTGGTGACCCAGACTCTCTCTGAACTAGCGGATCACGCCCGTTCTCTCAAGCCAGAGGTGGTCATCAGCGCCAACAATTTCGACGCGGTCATGCGGCCCAGTTACGCCATCTACGGCATCGACCTGGCGGCTTTGGCTCAAGTCCAGGATGTCCTCATGATTGAGGACTATGGCCTCGCACGTTGGGAAGGAACAGCCCAGCATGACAGGGATCATCATGTTAGTTCGAACTCAGGTCTTCTCATCAACAATGCTCTCACACTGCATACCGCCACTGCATTGGCCAAAGGAACACCGGTCACCACAGATCCCTACGACAAAGGGATCGGCTTCGACGCCGTCTACCCTCCGCGCCGTTTTCAACAGGGGATAGCCGAAGCCGCGGCTTGCGCTGTGCCAATGGTAGTCAAGGGGACCGAATATGTAGAAGCGGGGCGCTTTACGTTGTTAACTACGGATGAGTACAGCCCCCAGCGTTTGGCGATTGGTCAGTATCATCGTTGGCTGGAGCATAACGCCCACTTCTACAAGAACCGTGTGAACCTGGCGCCGGTTGGCCTGTTGCACCCGGGGGAGATTTTATGGCAGAACTGGAGCCGGCTGGCGCCGGGCTATTTCGGCGCCGGTCAGATACTGATTTCGGCCGGGATCCCCTGGCGTGTTGTTTCAGCCCCCGATGAACTCACGGGTTTATGGGCATTACTGACCTTCGGTCCTTTGCCTGATAACTTTATTCCTCCCCCCGATCTTCGGACGATCAACTTGCATGATCTGCCTGGCTGGGAACTGCCGCAACGCTCTTTCCTGTCACGACAAATAAAATTAAGGCGTGTTCTTACATTCTTGGTAGGCGAGATCTATCGAAGCTATTTTCGCCACCGCTGGGCCCGTTGGTTGCTGGATCACATCGGGATGGTCCATTTCTTCTTACAATCACCCTATTTCCGGCTGCCGCCACAAACTGCCCAGCGGACTCTGCTCGATGCGTTGGGGCAAGGTCCCTGGCCACGCTTAGAGAGAGAAGCGCCTGTGTTGATCGAATGCTGGGGGCAGGAAGAGGCCCAACAGATTCACCTGGTGAATTACGATAGCCAACCCCAACAAGTAACGGTGCATTTTGGACAGGAGATCGCCGGTCAGATATGTTCTCCGGATAGCCCAGGTTTCTCATTTAAGGCTGAGCAGGTTTCTTTCTTTTTGGATATTTACTCCATTATCGAAATCTATCCCAAAACGTAATTCGGGGATGGCCAGAGTTATTCCTGCAGCGTCTGTTGACTATTTGCCCTTGATTGCTAGAAGGGGAACGTTTATGAAGGTCCTTCCACAGCCAGACGGTTCCTTGCATATCGAAGCGCCGGATGAGAACACACGTTTCGACATGGGCAACCGGCAATTGTTCGTCACATTCGATGGTTCGGGGGACGCCACCCGGATATTCTTCTGCCGCGGGGCAGAAGCCGGAAGTTGGCGTTTACACATCGCCGCGGACGGCCTCCCTGTGACCTTTCATCAAGCGCGTGCATTAGGTCGTTTATGGGAATTGAATTCCAATCAAGAAGATCTGCAGATAGACCTGATGACGTTCTTGGAGGATGCCTCACCCATCGTTTACCAGCAATGCATTTTTATTAATCGATCCGACCATCTCCAACAGTTGCGAGTCAAATTAGAATTAGACTTCCATCCATCGATCTCCTATCAGCAACGAATCCTAAATTGGGGAGTACGAAATCTACCTCGCTTTCTCCGGCTGAAGCGCCTGTGGGGAGAGGGTTGGGGGAAGGCGCTCCAGCCAAGCATGGCACGGCAGGTCTCACTCCTGCCAAATGGGCTAATCCAGGCGCAAGGTGATCCCCCCCTGACCTGGGGAGCTACCCAGCAACCGAGCGCAATTCACCCCCGATATCGCGCCTTCGATATCTTCTTCGAGCTTGACCTCCCTGTTGGTGAGAAAAAAGATTTATGCTGGGCGCTTTCCATTGGAAATGTACAGGCGCTAGAGATAGCACTCGCCCGAAGAGAGGCTGCCTTCGATGACGCTAGGTCCTATGCCAATTGGCTGTCCTTCCAATGGCCCAGCGGCGATCGATTACAAAAATCCCTCTTTGTTTCCGGTTTGAACGCCGCCCTGGCCATGTTCAAGGAGTTTCCCGAGGACTTCGCCGGACTTGTGGCTGGGCCTGACTACGCCTATCCGCCCCGTCTCTATTTTCGCGATGGCTATTGGACTGCTCAAATCCTACTCCGCTTTCGCCCCGATTTGGTCAGGCTGCATTTGCTCTCTTTGACGCGTGGCGTGCACCGTGACGGACATTGTCCCAGCGGGGTTTTCGCCCCTCATCTCTTCACCACCCTGGGGATGGATTCTCCAATAGCGCTGGATTGGCTGCCCGATCATATCGATGCACCTGCTTTCTTCCTGCTCTTATTGGACGAGTATCTCCAAGCCACCGGCGACATGACCCTACTCGATGAGAATCTCCCACCCCCACTTGATTGGAAAAAGGGCCGGCCTGCCCTGGAAAGCCCATGGACGATCTGGCGAGCAGCTCAACAGGCGGTCAATTATTTGGTCAGCAGCGACAGAGATGGAGATGGCCTGATCGAGAAATCCTATAAGCCTAACGACTGGGCGGACAACGTGCGTCGTAGTATTTGGGTGACCTATGACCAGGCGCTCTATGCTGCTGCGCTCCAGGCTGCAGGGCGCATTGCGGCTCTTCGGGAGGAGGATTCCAATTCAACCTACTATTACGGAAAATCTATCCAGGCGCAACAGGCGCTTCATAACCACTTGTGGGATGAGGGACGAGGTCACTATGTTAATTACTGCCGTCCCGGCTTGATCGAGTCGCACTTTTCTATTGACACCCTACTTATTCTACGATACAAGCTTGCTCATGAGGATCGAGCCCGTCGTATGTTACGGGCTGCCCGTTGCTTGCAGACTCGGCATAACTCGATACAACCCTACGGCGATTGGGGGGTGATGAGTGTCTTCCCACCCTATGGCCGTCAGGCTGACTTATTCAGCAAATCTGCCGATCCCTATCGGTATCATAATGGGGCTGACTGGCCTTATTGGGATGGCGTCTATGCTGAATGCCTCAAGGCGCACGGCGATCCGGACTGGGTTTACGTACTCACTCGTTGGTGGGAATATGGCCTTGCGCAGGGATGGCTAACGCCGGTGGAGTATTTCTCACCCCCTCATCCTGCCGGCGGGATGTTACAGGGGTGGAGTTCCTTCCCCGCTGTCGTTTTAGCCCAAAACGAAGGCGAGGGGACTATTCAAGAGCGAGCCTTTTCCGTTGATGCCGAACCGTAATAGAAGGAGCATTCCCTTGGATTTCACCTCTTTTACCTGCCTGCCCATCCTGGATGGACACATCCACTTTCCTCATCCTGCGCTGGTCGATGATTTGCTCGAACTGAGCCAGATCATGGGGGTGAGGCGCATGAATCTGGTCGCCACACCGGACCTTGAAGGCGCCAATCACAATCCAGCGCTGATACGTTTCAAGTTGCACGCTTCAGAGAAGGCATATTGTTGCGGGGCGCTGGATTACTTTTCCGTCCTGGCTGCGCCGGAACGAGCACAACAAGCCCTGGCGGAGCAGGTGCTGGCATTGAAAGCGGCTGGATTCGACGGCTTGAAAATCCTGGAAAGCAAGCCCATGGTGCGGAAAATCATCGGGCTGCCGTTGGACGGTCCGGCGTATGCCAAGATGTGGTCTCTTGTGGAGCATCTGGGCCTGCCCGTCGTCTGGCATGTGGCAGATCCGGAATTTTTCTGGGACGAAGCGCTTTGCCCTGATTGGGCGCGCCAAGCCGGATGGTTTTACGGCGATGGAACCTATCCATCCAAGGAAGAACTATATGTTGAAGTCGATCACATCCTGGATCGTCACCCCAATCTGAAAATCATCTTTGCCCACTTCCATTTCCTCTCCGCCGACCTGGAACGCGCCGCTGCGTTTCTGGAAAACCATGCTCGTGTGTATTTTGACCTGACTCCCGGTTCGGAGATGTACTTCAACTTCTCGCTTCGGCCAGGGCTCGCCAGAGATTTTTTTATCCAATTCCAGGATCGGCTCATCTATGGCACCGATATCGGCGCCAGCGCTATCGGTCAGGCAGCTCGGCAAGGGTTTGACCGTCCCGAGACGCTGGGGCGCACCTGGTTCGTACGTCGTTTTCTGGAGTGTGAAGGAGCGTTCTCCTTGCCTCCTGGCCTAATTCATTGGGACAGCATGGGAAAGCATCTGGAAGGACTGGCTCTGCCATTACCGGTGCTGGAAAAAATCTATTTCCGCAATTTCGAGGGTCTTTTCGGAGCAACCCCCACGCACTTATCCCATCCCGAAGCGCTGGCGTTACTGGAGCGCTTGGCTGCTGTCATCGATGCACGTGTAGGCGAGCCGGTGGAAAGCCCGGCTCGTCAGGTTGCGCGGGAACTATCCGCGATCCATTAATCTTCATTGGAGGAATTCGATGGAATCACAAGCTTCTGCTCTACCCCTACCCGCCTCGGTCCGTTTAACCCGTGGCTACAAATTTGTATGGGGCATCGCTGCCCTGGGCACCTCATTGATCTCCGGAACCTTTGGCGCCCTGCTGCCCATTTTTTATCAGGACTACCTGGGGCTGCAAGCGCGCTGGATCGCTATCGCCTCGACCATCTACGCCATCTGGAATGCTATCAACGATCCTCTCTTCGGCTACATCACCGACAGCACCCGTTTCAAACGTGGACGTCGTATTCCCTACATGCGCTTCACCGCCCCCTTCCTGGCGCTGACCTTTGCTTTGGTCTGGTTTGCCCCGCCAAAAGCAGGGCAACAAGCCTTATTTATCTGGATGCTGGTTACCATGCTCCTGTATGACACCTGCTATACCATCATAGGCCTGGTCTATTCCGCCCTCCTACCAGAAGTGACCGAATCGGAAGCTGAAAGAAATGGGCTTCAGATCTCCGCCTCCCTATTCGGATTGCTGGGGATGATCCTCGGTTTTGTCATCCCAGACCTTGTCCGACCGAAGACCGGCACTTCATCATCCCTCTTGCCGATGCAAGGATCGATGATCATCATAGGCGTGCTGGGCGCGTTATTTATCATCATTACAACCCTCAGAGTCAAAGAGAGGCCAGAATTTCATCGCCTCGACCGCCCCCTGCCGCTCGGTCCTGCCATCCGCTATACCTTCACCAGCCGGGCATTCCTCATCCTGGTGGCACAAAATTTCATGTCGATCCTGATGCAGGCGCTGATCCTGGGGATGTTGTTCTATCTGGCCGATTACGTGCTTAAGATGAACACCATGCTCATCCTGGTCTGCGTATTCATCCCTCTGATTATTGGCGTGCCAGTTACAACATTGATCCGCCAACGCCTGGGAGTGGCGGGCGCCCAGCAGTTGCTATTATTGATCGCCGGGGTGGCTCTGATTCTGGTCGCTTTTGTGCCCACTCCCCTGATCCTGGCCTGTCTGGCATTGGCCGGATTTGGTCTTTCCGGCCCGCAGACCCTGACGAATGTACTTTTCGCTCAGGTTGCCGATGAGGATGAACTTCGTTACGGTGTACGGCGGGAAGGGGCTTTCTTTGGGGTCAATGCTTTATTAACCAAACCCGCTCAATCTGTAGCGCTGGCACTGATCCCATTCATCCTGGAGTCAACGAAATTTGTCACTCGTGAGGCCAATCTGGGTCAGATCTACCTCAACCAACCTACCGCGGCGATTTTCGGCATCAAGGTGTTGGTCGGGCTGATCCCGGGTTGTGCCATGATCCTGGGCGCTATCTTGCTCACTTGGTATCCGTTGCGCGGCGCCAGATTGGAGCAAATGAAAAAACAGATCCTTGAGTTACATGCCCAAAAGCAGGCTCAATTAAGCAAGGTTGAGGATCAAGAGTGAGATATCAGGCAGGGTCATCAGTTTACCAATAGAACATCTTCAAGTATGGAGAGAAAAGATCAAGAAGAGGTCGTCGATCCCTTTTCGTTTCAATATCTGAGATAACTTCGAGCAGTTGTCATTTATTAAAATCACAATCAAGCGCGATGAAGCTTGATCGGGATTGGTTGGAGTATCAAGGGAAGGTGAGACGTTGGATGTCTACTTACTACGCACAATTCATTTTGTTACAGTTATCATCAGGATCGCCCTTCCGAAGGGATATCCCCGTCTTTTATGTTCGTCGATGGATGTGATTACTGGCTCACCTAGACCCATCCGTTTATGCTTAAAGGTCTGGGAGGCGGGGGCATAATATGCTGTCGTATGGGGGGATGGTCCAATTAATGCTTCACGCAGGTCATCTTAGTTCGTCATCTTACTGATTGGTGGAGGCAAGGCACGCATGACGACAACAACCATCCGCGAGCTCCAGGTTGACGAGGTCCTGGATGCCTTCTACTGGCTTCCTTCCTATGCTTTTAGATCAACCCCTCCCATGCCGGATCAAGCTGAGCGGCACGAGATCTTGAAACAACGGGAGGGAGTGACCTATTTAGCCCTCTTTGAAAATGACAAACCTGTCGCTTGTGTTGCCAGTACACCCTTGACGCAGCAGGTACGTGGAACCTTATTAGGAATCAGTGGCGTTTTTGATGTCGTCACCCACCCGGCTGCACGTCGAAAAGGGTATTCAAAGCGCCTCTTGCAGGAGTTGTTGGCATGTGTACGTCAGGCGAGACAACCCCTGTCATGCCTCTATCCGTTTCGCGAATCCTTCTACGAGCGGCTAGGATATGTCACTTTCCCGCAACCAAAAATGGCTAAGTTATCGCCCTTGCCCTTGGTACCCTTGTTGAAAAAAGATCTCGCCGGCGAAGTCGAGTTATCCCTCATTGTGGATGAATTTGACCAATACCTCGACTATCTCGCTAAGATACGCCAACGTATTCACGGAATGGCGCTCTTCGACCATCCGGATCGAGCCCTGGCGCAACGAAGCCCCTACTGGTTGGCGCAGGCAAAGGTTGATGGAGAAGTGGCAGGGCTGATGTTGTACAATCTGAAGGGCGAACGACCTACCGAGTATAAAATGCGTGTCCTTCGTTTCTACTACCACACTGCCCAAGGAAGGTACCTTTTGCTGGCTTGGATCGCTCGTCATGCCGATCAAGCAAAAGAAGTTGAAATCATCTTGCCCCCCTTTGAATTGCCAGAGACCTGGTTAGCAGATCTAAATATTGTCACCGAACCCTTTTATGTCACACCCATGGGTCGCATCCTTGACTTCAGCGTTTTAAACGGCATGGCCACCGGACCCGGGCGGTTTTCAGTCCAGATCCAGGATCCGCTCTGCTCCTGGAATGAAGGGGCATGGCAATTCGAAACCATCGATGGAATGCTTCAAGTTACAAAAGGAAGCCAGGCGGATTGCGAATTGAGCGTCCAGGGACTATCGGCTTTGATCTATGGTTCGCACGACTGCGCCGACTTCAAAATACGAGGATGGGGCAATCCTTCCAGCGAACTACAGGATAAAATGCGGAAAATGTTCCCAAGAATGTTGCCCTACTTGCACGAATATTTTTAAGATGACCTTTATGCATTTCGCTGAACAAGTGGCCGGGCGGAGGCTATCCCGCCGGTGGTCGAACAATCCCGATGGACAACCGATGATGATTACGACAGGAAGTTGTTCAGAGGGATTCGGCCATTTCGAACCGATCTTGGGAGCGTTGGTACGCAGGAAACAAGTAGGTAAAAGTTTGTGGAATGCTTATCCCGCGCAGACGACGTTGATAGCGGCAGTCAATGCCATCCATGAAGACCCATACATCACCCATTGCGGTGATATCTATTGCGAGCGATGCAGGGATGCTGTTTTAGGCGGACTTATCTTCATTGCTCCGTTGGATCATGAATAATGATTGCATTGGCCGAGAATGGAATCCAAGGAATTGGCGCATTTAGCCAGCTCTTTCTGTCCATAGAAGCGAATAGGATCCTCCGAAAAATGTTCCTAAAGCGGAAAATTCGGGATCTTTGCTGATTAAAATTGACCTTAGGTGGAAGCAAGTTGGAGTAACAAAAAATGAATCTCAGAACCATTGCTCGCAAGGCAGTGACCTTCTTCGATATCGTCTATTTTGGTTTATTGGCCATACTGGCTTGCTTTGAAATGCTTATGCCGCCCCGGTATGAAATGCTTATGGAACATATGTCTATCTCGACTTGGATTGCCGCGCCGATGTACTTTGCATTCCTGAGTTACGCCATCCTTTTGCTCTATACATTTATCACTGGAGCCCTGGCAACCAGCCTCTACCAAGATCGCAGGATGTTTGCCGAATGCCTGTGGAACCCTCTTATAGCGATCATTGCCTTTCTCATAGCACGATTCATTTGGGCGCAATCGAAGGGTCTGCAAAGTCAAAATCTATATGATGCAAATACCGCGATATTCATGCTTATCGCACTAGTTGAGACCCTCATCAGAGCCATTCCCCCTGTCAATTTGAGAAACATAAAAAGCGAAATCGAAGAGCGGGAATTGCTGATCGGATGGTTGGGAAATGCTCGCAAAAGTTATTGGCAGGGCATTCCAATTTTTGTCGTCATTACTTTCATGTACATGCCCTTCCAATATGCTTTATCCATTAATCAAAAACTTATCACTATATTGCCCTTTCTCTACTTAGGAGGCGGCTGGATTCTTTTCGCTTACATCCTCCAGAAAATCAATATTGGCATCGGCCGTGTCCTTCACCCATCGCCTGAGGCGAAAGCGAAGGGTTTATGGAAATCTTTCCTGCAGACGAACCTAAAAAGCGATGCCCATTATGCCATTTGGAGTCAGAAAGCAAGCCTGATCGCCGCCGGTTGCTTATCGTTTCTCTTGGCCACCCTGGCAACCCCCAATATGCTAGATCTGACAACTAAACTGCTCGTAGGGATCTTCATTGGGATGGAGCCCTTGCACTTGGGCCATATGCCATTTCTATCTTTCATCCTGGGGTTGACCTACGGGGTCATTGCCCTCCAAAGATTGGGGGAGTCCCGACGTTATCCCTTTTTTCATTATTCTTTGAAATGAACACGCCTTCTATCAGACGATCAAGCCTTGTCAGATATCGTATCTTCCGATAGGAGAACGTCTTAGAATGGTAAAAAACCGATGCAAATGAACGAGGCAGATTCACAATCGGAATGACGCATGCGTATCCTACCCCCGCCGGCGAAAGGTAAATTCGGTATGATCAGCCAATAACTCTTGCGCTCGAGCGATGATCTTGGGCAAGATGCCGGAAGAAGGATCGGGTCCACCTAATTGCTCGGGAGTGATCGGCTCTGCAAAGGAGACCTGGGGGACGAGGGATAAGGAACGAGGGAAGAACAGCTGCTGCGCGATCTGAATAAACTCCGCCACTTTTTGTCGATCGCGTATTCCTTTCCGAAGGCGGGCAATCGGATTTTGGAGAAATTGTGGGCTCAGGACGCCACTCACAATCGTGACCAATAAATTCGTTTGGGGTACTTTCCGCAGGATGATTTCCAGACTGGGCGACCAATTGTGCAATGCCTCGGACGCCCCCGGCATGATGGCAGGATCAGGATCGACCGTACCTGTGGGGAAGATGAGCAGTGAGCCCCCTGCCTGCAATTGGCGGATAATCGACCGCACGGTTGCCATGCGTTCATGCGCATCAGACGGGGCAAAGATAATATGCTCGGCTGCGGAGTGCAATTTCTGAACAAAGGGAATCCCGCTGACAACAATTTTTAGATCTTGACGCGGCAATTGGGATGCGATCGCCAACCCATCTACGGAACCAGGGTGATTCGAGACCACCAGCAAGGGTCCTTCTTGAGGTACATGCTCCAAACCTTGCACATTGACTTCGTTAACAAAATGCGACAATGCCCATCCTGTCGCTTCACGGAAGCCCATTTGTTCAACAATGCGATCAAAGGTCGAGGCTATCTTGGCGAAAGCATTGGCGGGTGGAAAAAGCACGGGACTCAAGAGATGACGGGGTAACCCCGATGGTGACAGACCCAGCAATTTGACGAGTTCATCAGTGAGAGAACGCCTTAATTCTCGCAAGTAGGCAGAGGGATTATCTATAAAATCTTCCATGGTTTGGGCCTGTAACGTGATTTTGATTTTCTTCATTATCGCTTCAAATAATTCGTTTTTCAAAATAAAGTATACATCCTTATAAGTCATTTGTGCCTTACAATCATTTTATCAAGCCTCTTCCCCTTCGTGTCAACCCTGTTCTGGTATTCCACGGATCGAAATGGATCTTCATGACTATCGTGTATTAAAGAGAATATCCCTCGAACGCGCAATCCATTGAGAGAATCATAGAGCGGCTTTCTACCGCAACCGAAGATTTGTACGAATCGTGCAAATGCTTGCCGGTAATACAATAAGATGGAAAAGCCATATCTCCAAGAGATATTCATCAATCTTACCCCGCCCCACCTATTTTACCCTTCCGGCCCATCTACTCTAAAAGAGGCAATGTTTGATCCTATCCCCACCCTCGCACCCAGGATATTCGATAATGCCCTCTCTCCTCTCTCAAGTAGGTACATCAAGTGAGTAATCATCCATTCCCCTTCCCGAAAGGTTAACGAATTTACAGGGATACCATCGCCCACCCGGGGGATAAATTCCGTCTTAAGCGAAGGAGTCAACCGTCCTAGGAGGAGAATCCCCACGCCAGAATATGCCATTATCGCTGAAGATTTGACCCATCAATGCCGAAGTTACGCTTTTGAAGAAAGTCGCTCTGACTCTTCCAGGCATTTTGGGGTATAAGTGTCAAGAGATTTCATTTTCCATGAACCTGATCCGAAACCATGATGAGTCCTATGAGGCAATCGGACAGAGCATCAGGTGTTGGTGATCGCGATGTGGAGGTACCGATGAAAGCCATGATTTTAGAGGCGCTCTGTGATCTTCAGACGGAGCGAGAACCGCTTCAATATACGGATGTGCCGGATCCCAATACGGGTGATAACGACCTCCTGGTCAGAATCTCGGCTTCTGGCGTTTGTCATACAGAGTTGGACGAAATCGAGGGCAGGACGCCTCCACCTCGACTTCCGATTATCCTCGGTCATCAAGTCGTTGGCAGGGTAGAAGTAGTTGGCGCGAAAGCCTCTCGTTTTAAAATCGGTGACCGCGTTGGGATCGCCTGGATTTATTCTGCTTGTGGCAAATGCGAAGCCTGCCATCAGGGGAATGAGAATCTATGCAAAGAATTCCAGGCCACCGGGAGGGATGTCAACGGCGGATATGCCGAGGCTATGAATGTTCCTGAGGATTTCGCCTATCCCATCCCCGAGATGTTTTCCGATGTTGAAGCTGCACCCTTGCTCTGCGCTGGGGCGATCGGATACCGTTCCTTGCGCCTGATGGATCTCCAAGATGGGCAGGTCCTTGGTCTCACCGGATTCGGCGCCTCCGCGCATCTCGTATTGAAGATGGCAAAGCATCGCTATCCGCATACGAATGTGTTCGTATTTGCACGCAGTCTTAAGGAACGCGAATTCGCTCTGGAGTTGGGGGCAGTGTGGGCAGGAGACACGCAGGAAGAATCGCCAGAGAAATTGCATGGCATCATCGATACCACCCCGGTCTGGAAACCGGTTGTCGAGGCGCTGAAGAACTTGAGACCAGGCGGCAGATTGGTGATCAATGCTATCCGCAAAGAGGATGTGGATAAGGAGTACCTTTTACAATTAGATTACCCCAATGACCTCTGGCTTGAAAAAGAGATTAAAAGCGTCGCCAATGTTACTCGTCAAGATGTACAAGAATTTTTAACATTGGCGGCGGAAATCCCGATCAAGCCCGAGGTGGAAGTATTCGAGCTGAAGGATGCCAACCGTGCTCTGCTGGAACTGAAAGAGAGGCATATCCGCGGGGCGAAGGTGCTCTCGATCGGTTAAGCAGGCTTCTTGCATCACCCGAAATCAACCTTAGATATGCCTCTTCGATTACACTTCGCCTCCTTAGGTCAACACATAGGGAGAAACCCGATAGGATGATCATCACTTCATGAAATCATTCTGAGATTTAATTCTGACCTTAACAGGCGGACACTGTAACAGACCATTCTCTCCACATCCAGGTCCATTCAGGAGTGGTTACAATTTTGCATATGTAAAGGTCGTCTATGTGGCACACATGTTTTAAATGGTGGAAGCCATCGATCGCGTAGAGTTAGGATGGTTATCACCTCACTGAAGGGAATTGCCATTCGATTTTAAGCAATATCCCGTCGAAGGAGCGCGTATGTTGCCAATCTCGATGAATGAACTGATCCCCATTCTCCAAGTTGCGATCGGTCCGGTCGTTCTCATCTCGGGAGTGGGTTTGCTGCTTCTGACCATGACCAACCGGCTTGCACGCGTGATCGACCGCTCGCGCCTTCTTTCCCTCGAATTGCGCCAGGGCACAACCACGGATTCCGGGCGCGTCCTCAGTCAACTTAAGATCTTCTCCAAGCGTGCCAGCATCATTCAACGAGCGATTACCCTTGCCTCCCTCAGTCTCCTCCTGGCAGCGATCCTGGTTATTGTCCTCTTTTTAGCCACCCTGCTCAGATGGGAGGTGGCATGGCTGATCAGCACCATTTTCATCCTTGTTATGATTGCACTCATCGGCTCTCTAATAGACTTCATTCGAGATATTAACCATTCACTTTTGGCATTGAGACTGGAATTACAGGATGTCTCCCTAGATGCTCCTGAGAAGCATGCCGATAAAGGCACAATATGAGGTGTGTTTGAGCTTGATTCATTATTTCAAGAGGATGGGTGAATAATGCTGACTCGAAATATGCCAATCTGCCAGAGGAGACCATGATATGATGACAAGTAAGATCAGAGTTCGAAATCGACCTATCCCTAAATCCCTTCCCTAAAGGGAAGGGACTTTACAGGGGGGTGTCCCAAAAGGGCAGCTCCCTCCTCAAAATAGGTAATTAGCGATACAATCCGCGCCATGAAAAGCCAACACC
>CAYGXU010000063.1:0-1876 GCA_964353875.1 uncultured Anaerolineaceae bacterium
ATTTGCCCGGTCCTACCCCCCTTTCATCCCCCCATTTGCACCAGCGAAAGCCATTTCGGGCAGAGCCCTGAATGGCGCAAATGGGGGGACAGAGGGGGGTAAAGGGCGAATCAGACGACATGGCTGAATAGATACTTCCCTTTATGGTCTACGTGCATGTGCATGAGAGATCTCACATATATGCCCTCTGATATGCTCCGCGCCCCTTCTTGCGCCAAGAAAGGACTCCCGCTAAAATGCGGGCCATATGGCTGCGGCCTATGATCCATTCTTAGCTTTGGTAGAGAAAGCAGCCCATGAAGGCAATGGTCTAGTGAGATATCAGGAATTGAAGCGCGATTCTTTAATGTTTTTGATAAGTCTCTGTAAGGATTTTGTAAGCCGAAATATCCTTATACTGGATCATTGGGTACAGAGGGTACGATTAGACCCAACGCGGTTGCATTGCAGAAGGTGAAAATGTCGTTCCAAAACCGAGGGAGAGGCCCGGCAAAAAAAAATCATTGCCTGAGCAGATTTTGGAAAATCATCTGCCTATGTTTTTTTGGGATTTTTTTTGCTTCTATTCGCGCCTCCCAGCCGTTCCGACTTCAACCTGTGAGAGTATGATGACTGATACAACGAAGAAAGTCTTGCTCGCTCCTTTTCTCAAGATCATCGCCATCATCGGGTTGGCGGTCTTCATCGCCGGGATTTCCACCCGAATTGCTTATGCCGATTCGGGAAATGTAGGCGATCCTCCTGCCGAGGATGTGACTTCGCCAGCAGCCCTAGCTGAAGAAAGCCCTATTACCGAAGCCGATGAGACAAGTGCAACCTCTGATAGCCCAGCAGCTTCGGGCTTTCCTGAGAGCATTTGTGATGCTTCTCCTGGTGAGGCTGAGACGTCCTCGGATCAGCCTCCAGACGAAGGCACTGTGTCTGATGTCGACGCCTCGTGCGAAGCCGCGACGGCAAGTGATGCGAGCACTGAGAATATCGAAGGGGCCGCACCGGATGATGAGAATGATACAAGCGTTGGAAGCACGGATGCTGAGGCTGGGTCAGATGGATCTGCAAGCAGCTCTGGTGAGATTGGGGAGAACGATGGAGCCTCTCAAGACGATGAGACCTCATCCGAGGAACCTCCACAAGAAGCCATGCCCGAAGATCCCCCTGACACGGAATTAGAAGCGTCAGACACGGATGGTTCACCTGCGTTGATTCCGCCGGAGGTGTCTGAGGAGCCAGTCGGAGCCGATCCATACTTCACACGCGGTGGGATTCAATTCAGATTTCTGCCTACCGGCAGTGATTGTGCGGGCGATCCCAACTGCACCACCAGCGATACCCCCATTCAGGCAGCTATTCTCGATATTCAGACCAACGGGATGCCTGATGATGGCACGATCTGGATCGAGGCGGGTACCTACACGGACGTCCTTACTATCGATGGCTTCACCTCCCCGTTGACCATCCGCTCGGTCACTGCGTCCGGGAACGATGTTGTCGTTAGCGGAATGGTGACGGTCAGCAATGCCAATGCCCAGATCACGGTCCAGGGCATCCAGTTCAGCAACTCCATTACGTTGAATAACACCCTGGCCAGCGTGATGCCGGTCGCATTAACTGGTGGGATCGGGGACGACGGATTTATTTTATTCTTCACCGGAACCGGACAAATCAGCTTGGTCGTCGATGGATTAGGTGGTACTGACTCACTAATTTTAAATGGCACTGCGGGAGACGATACTTTTGCAATTGACACTGCTTCATTGATGATCAATAGCAATAAGTCAGTTTCGAGCTCGAACATCGAAAGCGTCAGTATCAATGGGCTGGCGGGTACGGATAACTTGATGGGTCCTGCTACTGGGACGGCCTTCACCCTGACGGG
>CAYGXU010000063.1:1976-18516 GCA_964353875.1 uncultured Anaerolineaceae bacterium
GCCGGCACGCTCAATGGCCAGGCATTCACCTCTATGGAGAATCTCAACGGCGCCTTAGGAACCGATCTGCTCGATTACTCGGCCTATTCCACAAGCGTGATTGTGGACCTGTCGAGCAGCACTCCGGGTTCGGTCACCAACCTGAGCGGGATTGTCAGCAGCATCGAGAACGTGTATGGCGGCAGCGCGGGGGATATCCTCACCGGTGATGGGAATGATAACCTGCTCATCGGTAATAGCGGCGTTGATACCCTGACGGGCAACGGCGGGGACGACACCTATGTCTTTGCCGATGGCTGGGGCGCCGACACGATCGCCGACTCGGGCGGGACCGACACGTTTGACTTCTCCGCCGTCACCACCCAGCTGTCCATCAATCTGGAATTCACTGCAGGCAGCGAGGGCATCTCGGTCACCACCACCGGAGGTAGCATCGATGTGACTGGTGTTCCGTCGATCGAAGTTTTTTACAGCGGTTACGACAACGACACGGTATCCTTCAATGCCGGTGGCAACAAGATCACTTATGAGATCAGTGGAACGCAGGTCACCCTGACCTATGTACTCACGAATAGTCATTTCCTCTTCCAGGATGTCGAATCGTACACTTTCCCCAACACACAGATTGCCTTCACCGCCACCGATAAGCTCCTGCTCATGGGTGCCCTGCAGGCCTTCGCTGATTATCTGACCGCGCTGGCCAGTTTCGAATATATGGATGTTGAGCTGCCCGGCTTGCTGAGTGCCAGCGGAAATCCTCTCACCCTCGGCAATCTGCTTGATCCCGGCGGCATCGTACAAGCCAACCTGGTAGATATGATTAGTGAGGCCATCGATGCAGCTGTTGCACATAATAACTATTGGGACCTCGATGACGTGGCCGGTGCTGTAGGCGCTACCTACTCCTTCGTGTTGGTTTGCCTCGCCGGGGTTTGCACGGACCGAGTCGAGTTCGATGACTTCTTCACCAAACAGACGTACCCCACTGCCACTCTTAGTATGAACAAGAACCCCGACCTGGCTCAACAAGGTTTCCTGTTTGAAAATGACCTGGCGACAGTGTCATTATATGCAGACATTTTCTACTACCTGGAATATGGTTTCAGCAAATTCGGTACCTATGGTTTTCTCAATGACGCAATCGCCGGTTATGCTCCGCCGGCCTCTGAACGATTCTGGCTTTATACGTTCTCTGCTGTGCAGGACAACGTCCAAGTGGAAGCCATCTATGGTTTTCTGCGTCTTCAGACGAAGGATTTTAATTACTGGTTCAGCCAAGCGTTGGACTATTATGCGAACGATCCTACCCCGGACGGTCAAATAACCACAGCCGACTGGACCGTCATTGCCGCAAACCTTGATACCTACCTCTCTGACCCTCTGGTGAGAGGGACGAGTCATGGCGAGGGGTATTCACTCGATCTTGGCATGAAGGGACAGACGATTGGCGAGCAAGTACCGAACCTGGGGTTCCCCGATTGGTCGATCCACATCGGCTCGTCCAACGTGTTCGGTCCTTCTACGGTCACATTCACTGGGCTGGACCCGGCCGTGGCGCCCTTCGTCAACATCACCGCCGATGTGGTCTACGATCTGCTCTCGAATCTGGCGGCCTGGATGGGCGGGTTTTCGGGCTCGGATGAGTTCGACCAGATCATCCCCTTCACCGAAGCGACGCTTCTCGGCCAGTTCCTGAACTTCGGCGCAGGCTTCAAGTATGTCCTCGATTTGCTGATTAAAGACGGATCGCACCCCTCGCTGTGCGATGCGGATCCGAATGTGAAGACAGGTGGTTTGTGCTTCCGCGATGCCCGCCAACTGGCAGAGATGATCCGCCAGATCCCTGAGCCGGATGACACACAGTTGCGTTTTGATTACGACCTGGTCACGCATCTGCTCACATACGAATTTGCCCTGACCTTGGGATATACGGACGCTGCGCCCTTTTACGCCGGCTACGACCTCTCGCCTTTCTCGGGGCTTCAGCTGCAAGGCGCGGTCTATACGACTCTGGAGGGCACGTTGGCCTACGATTTCAGATTGGCCTTCGCTCTGGACGCCAATCTGCCGGCTGTCATCCGCACTGAGGTCGAAACCGTCCCTACAATCATCAGCTACGCCCTGCTTCCTGGCCAGGAGAATGGCCGCATCAATGGCGATATCTATTTCGACCTGATCGTCGGCCGCAAGGACAGCGCTGGGGATGAGGTCTTCAGCACCTATTCCCGCCTCTTGCTCTCACAAGCGCTGATGGCGGACAACAATGGCATTCAGGACCTGGTCGATGATTTCGGTGTGGTGCTGACCAATGCCGCTATCAGCGATGTGCTGGTGGATGTCGAGCCCGGTTCGGACCTCATGTTCCGTATTTTCGGAGAGCCTGGCTCGAATGTCTCCTCCCTGCAGCTTCTTTCGCAAGGCCCCGGAGATAATCTGCATACGATTGGTCTGGCATCGCCCAAAGTGTACATGTCCAAAACGACCGCAGACGAATTGACCCCGACCCTCTCCGGTGGCTTCAATTTCAACCTTTATGAGTACGACAAGCCTGGCTACACCACATACTTCATCAGTGCCCCGGACACCACGGGCAATACCACCCTGAATGACCTGGTCTCGGATTTGAACATCGTCCTGGCGCAGGCCACGCTTGACAGCGGCGCCGTCGTGAGCGCTCCGGTCCGCGCTGGGCTGTCTCCCTACCGCGACGACCAGATTGCGCTCTATGTCACCTCGCCTTCGGTGAAGTTGATGATCATTAACAATCCGGCGCTCTATGGCTGGATGCCATACCTGCCCGAGCAGTCTGCCCTGCCTGCGCCCTCGCCGCTGGCTGACGGCTTCCCCGGCGATTCGAACGACCCCTTCGTGCTGGCGGTGGACGGCGCCAATTACACCATCACGCCAAATTTCACAGACGGCATGAGCATTGATGCGGTCGTTGCAGCGCTTAACGCCGCATTGGACGCCAGCCTACCCCCGCAATTACAGAATCACATCAAGGCTGAATTGATCTTCGACCAGCGTGTCGGCGGTCTCTGCCCAGATGGCTATGGCCCGGTCTATCGCACGGATCCCTACACAGGCGAACCGGATGGCACGGGATACGTGCTCTATGAGCGCTATTGCTTCGCCGACCATATCCAGTTGGTTGCTCAGGACACCGACATCGCCCTGCTGGTGCTCAAGGATGGCGAGAGCGTATTGCAGAAATTAGGTTTGGACGTTGGCCTATATGGCCGGCGCGGGTCCAATCAGATGGCGCTGCTCGGGCTGCACGAAGACACCGACGGCGACGGTGATGTCGATCCGTACCTGGGAGCCAGCCTGACGGCGGGTATATCTCCCGCCAATTTCGATGCCACGTTGCGCCAGGGCTTCGCCGGCCTGACCATCGAGGGCGCCACCGCCATGGCATCGCTGCTCTTCGATGTCCGCCTCTTTGATCCGGCTGCTCCCGATGCAGGTGTCAGCCTGGATGTGCTCCTGCAAAACGCCCATGATGAGGATGCGGGAGATCCCGGCGTTGGCTTTCCATTTGTTGCAGATATCAGCAATATCGTTGCCAATGCAACATTCTTCATGCCCGTCGTTGCTCAGCCTGGTGATGACGAATATGGGATCGTGGATGCCCATATCTTGCTCAACTTTCCCGATTGGTTCACCAGCCCGGCCGGCGCTACCCTCATCGGGCCGCTTGTCGTCGACCCAGCTGAGGCGTGGCACGCCGATGCGCTCGAGGATATCACCTTCGCTGAAGTGATCGCCACGCTGACCAGCGCAGTCGATTACCTGAATGCCTTGCATGCCGATCCAGAAGCACGTCTGGAAGTTGCGTTGCCCTTCATTGGCCTATCGGTGCGCCAGTTGCTCGATTACGCCCCCATCTTCGCTTTCAAGGTGGACTTGCTCGCCGGTCGTCCGGTCGCGATCGCGCAGGACTTCCGCGCCGGGCTGCAGGCGGTCTTCCCCGGCGCCACGTTCCGGCTCGACCCGGCCAATTGGACCGATCTGCGGCTAGTGCTGCAGGATGGCAGCGCTGCCAGCCGCGAATTGCCGCTCACGATTTTCTTCCCTGCCTTCCAGGATCCGGCCAATCCGTTCATGGCATTGGAAGGTGTGCAGCGGTTGTATGCTGTCCTTCAAGATGGGTATGTCACGGTGCATGCCAGCGTCGATCTCTTGCTCTCGCTTGGCTTGGATACGACCCTTTCGCCCGGACAACGCGCTTTCCTGGACGATAGCACTTCCCTGACCTATGACATTAGCGCCCGCAAAACTGCCCTTGACACCCGTCTTAAACTTGCCTATTTGGATGTTTACACCCATGCCTGTACCACCTCTCCCTGCGCGGGCGAAACCGCCTGGCTGGCCCTGGATGGCGATGGCGATTCGAATACGGTCGATTCTGCCAGATGGCATTTCAGCCTGGTGGATGATGACCTCAATGGCCGCCATTATTTCGATGAGAACTTATTGGTAGGCACGCAAAAGGATGTCAGCGGCCGCGCCATCGTCCGTTTGCCGCTCTATCACCCCGACCCATTTACCTTTGCCGATGAGCTGTACCCGATCCTGTATGTCTATGTGGGCGATTTGGGGGATTACCTTGGCGGCAGCCTGGCCAGCGTCCACATGGACGCCGACGGCTACCCCGGCCCGGATGGCGACGGGGTCAACCCGGAGACGCGCTACTACCAGCTTCCCAACCTCGGCACCAACGGCGGCATCCTCGAGTTGGGAGCCACGGTCGTCGATCTGCTCAAGAATGTCGAAGTGCTGCTGGCTGGCCTGGACACCGCCCTCATCGTCCTGCAAAACGCGCTCAACGAACAGGTTTTCGGGCAGCGCCTGCCCTTCCTTGGCAGCGCCCTGGCAACCTTGGCCGATGCGCAGTTCTTCGAGCAGATGCGTCTGGCGCTGATGGGCGACCTATACGACGCCATCTTCAATGCCGACCCCTCGCTGGATACAGCCGCTGTCATTTTATTGATCCAGACGACCATGGCCATCGCCTGGGCTGGCTGGCTCAAGTCCCCCATCACCATCCGCGATCAGGATGGCGGCTCGGCTTGCGCCGAATCGACCGACCCGAACGTGCGCTCAGTCTGTGAATTTCAAATGGACTTGGGTGGGACCATAATCACCCAGATACCTTTCGATCCCTACCTTGACGGCCTGGGTTTGACCGTTAATGGGATGGTGGACCTTACCTATGCCTGGGCATGGGACGGGTTCACCTTCGGCGTCAATTCGATCGATGGCTTCTATCTCGATGTCTCTGCCGTCGATGAACTGCGCCTGACTTTGGATGGCGCCCTGAGCGGAACAATCACAGGCAAGGTCCAATTCTTGCCTTTCACGGTCCTTGACACCTCAACCACGGCGATCACCATGATCCCTGATCCGACAGACGTAGCCTGGTGGGGTACAACCGGGATGCATTACGAGGTCACAATTGACGTGCGCGACCCCGATAACAGCGGGCAACTGACCTTCGCCGAGTTGGCCGATTGGGGCATCGAGCCTTCCCAGGTCATGCATGCCATTCTCAACGGCACCTACGACCTGCATTTGCAGGTGGTGACCTCCTTTGATAGCAGCACGCTCTTCCCCAACCTGCAGATGGACATCAATGTCGTCTGGACTTTCACCGATGTCCTGCTCGATCCTTATCGCCCGGACCTGCTTTATGCGGATAGACCCGATGTGCAGTACTGGAACGTGCGTGTGGATTATGGCACCTTCCTTTCGCAGTATGTGCGCCCGGTGCTCGACGCCATTTTCAATATCCTGCAGCCTTTCGACTGGCTGATCGATCCCCAGTCTGGCTTCTTGTGGAAAGTCGACCCGGTCATGTCGTTCTTGAGCGGCCGGACGATGCGCGTGATTGATGAGCTGGAACTGCTCTTCACTGGCGTTAAGAATATGCGTCCCTTCCTTAATGTGGTTGCCTATCTGTACGGGTTGGGCAAGCAGTTGAACGCGCTCAGCGTGGCTGGCGTTTTCATCCCTATCGGCGCCCTCAGCCTGAAGGACTATTCCGGTTCACCCATCACCAATCTCTTGCCGAGCGAGGTCGAAGCCGAGATGGACACGGGCGATCCGACGGTCTCCTTCAGTCTGATTTTGGGTAATGTCGAGGTCCTGGGGAATAACCCGGATGCGCTCGAGTATAGCAAGAACCTGTGCCGCACACCCGGCGGGGGAGGCAGTGGGACATCCAAGAAGCGCGAGTGCGAGGCGACGGCCAGCGCCAGCTTCGGTGATTTCGGTATTAATTTCCCGATTCTGAGCGACCCGGGCATGATCCTCCTGATGCTGGCGGGTCAGGATGCCGACCTGGTGGTGGTCAACATGCCGGCGTTACAGCTGAGCGCTTCGATCGAAATGCGCTTCATCGTTTACACGCCGCCGCCGGTATTCGTCAAAGTGGGCGGCAATTTCCAGATCGAATTGGATGTCGATTTCGGTTTCGACACGCGCGGCATTCGCACCTACATGGTCACCGGCCTGCCGGAGGATATCGCCGATGGCTTCTATGTCATCGTGCGCGACCCCGATACAGGCGAGCGCATCCCGCAATTGACCCTCTCCGTCACGGTTGAGATCAGCGCTGGGGTCTCGCTGGCCATTATCGAGATCGGCGTGGGCGGCGGCATCCAAGGCACAGCCTATTTCTACTTGCACGATCCCGACAACGATGGCAAGGTGCGCTGGAGAGAGATCGCCGAGGTGGCTGAGACCAAAGGCTGGATTTTCGATGTGCGCGTCAAGATTGAGCTCTTCTTCAAGATCTACCTTGATGTCAATCTCTTCTTCGGCATTTCTTTCACCGTTTTTGAATTCGAAGTGCGCATCAATGTCTACGACAAAACCTTCAATATCGATCTGCCGGCACGGCTGGGCACCACAGTGCCAACAGCGGGCGGGTATCTTCTCTACCTGAACATGGGTCCCTTTGCCGGAAATCGGCTGAAAGGAGACCTGCGCGATGGCGACGAATGGTTCACCGTCTGGCAGACGGCCTTCGATGGCACGAAGGCTGACCTGCGCATCAAGGCCATCATCAACGGCGCACCGGAATATGTCGACAAGCGCGTAACCGCCTATACGCGGATTCTCGAAGTCATCGCCTTTGGCGGTGAGGGAGATGACCGTATCGATGCCAGCGGCTTGAGCATCCCGGTCGAGTTCCATGGCGGCCCAGGCAGCGATGTGCTCAGCGCCGGCAATCATCCCGCCTCCATCCTGTGGGGCGATGATGGCGATGATACGCTCCATGCCGGCACGAGTGGCGCCACCCTGTGGGGCGGGGCTGGCAATGACACGCTCAACGGTGGCGCCGGAGACGAAATCCTCTATGGTGGCAGCGGTAACGACACCCTGTATGGCAACGGTGGGCCTGATCTTCTGGTCGGCGGCGCCGGAGACGATCGGCTCTCCGGCGGCGATGGCGACGATGTCTTTATCATCACCTCCTACGCCGGTAATGACGCCCTGCTGGGCGGCGGCGCCGGCCGCGACACGCTCGACTTCTCCTATGCCTATGGCGAGTTGACAGGCGTAATCAACGCCGCGGGCGTGAGTCTGAATGGCCTGGGCTACACGCTCAATGGCTCTATGCTCGATTTCGAGGTATTGCTCGGTAGCCGCGGCGGCGGCACGCTCTCCATCAGCGCCACCGGCCTTGGCGGCCTGCATGTCGACCTGGGCGAAGGCTCCGACATCTATGGCGTCTTCCTGAGCAATGATTTCCTTGGCCCGTTGACCATCACCGACACTGGCGCACGCTGGTATGTCGATCGCCTCGGCGTGCATACCGGCGCGGGAGATGACCACCTCACGCTCTCCGACGCGGGCGGAATTTTGACGGTCAACGCTACCGTGGCAGGGGACGCCGTGCAGCCGTTTTCCTTCCCCAGCAGCGGCCACGGGCTGGAGTATTTCAACATTTACCTGCATAACGGCGATGACATTTACGACGCCTCCGGTGTGACCACGGATCTGGGCGGCCTTCCGATCGTCATCCGCCCCGATGACACCGACAGCAAGGGCAATGACACGCTAACCGGCGGTGCGGCCAATGAAACCTTCTTCTTCTCACGCGCCTGGGGCGATGATGTGTTGACCACCGCTGGCAGCGGCGAAGACACGCTCGACTTCCACATCCTCGACGATCCGCTGGCCATCAGCCTGGGCGCCGATGGCGGCGTTTACATCAACAGCCTGCTACTCAACACCGACGCCGACGACCCATTGACTGAGATCGATATGCTCACCGGCGTGGACGCCATGGGCACCGTTAAGGCCCAAGATCTGCTGGTCTATCCCTTTGGCACCAATTCGCTCACGTTCGGGTGGAACAGCATCGAGCGCATCCTGGGCAGCCGGCGCCCCAACGATGTGCTCGCCGGGCGGGATGAGCCTTCCCTCTGGCAACTAGGCCTGGACAACCAAAACACCTATACCGCCTTCGGCCATACGATCGTCTTCAAGTACATCGAGGTCTTGCAGGGAGGCGCGGATGTCGACCTGTTCGATTTCAGGTATGCTGAGCGCCAGCGCTTTGCCGTCAAAGGCGGCGCGGGAGACGATATCTTCCGTTTGCGTGAGGATGTGCTCATCACCGATATCCCCAGCGCGCCGTACTTCGACTTCGCCCTGCGCTCGGGCTTCAATGGCCAAGACGGGGTGGATATACTCGACTTCAGTTTCTATACCGTGCTGGTCACCACCGCACGGTTGTACGACGGTCACCTCGACAACATCTACGCGTACAAGATTGTCATCGAGCCGGACGAGTTCGGGGTTCCGCAAGCCCGCCAGGTGCTCGATCCGACCACGCCGACCACCGGCCGACTGATCAGTATCGAGAGCATGCTTGGCTCGCCGTTCGACGACATCCTGTACGGCGACAACCTGGATAACATCCTGATCGGCAACGGCGGGAACGATGTCTTGTACGGCTACGGCGGCAACGACCTGTTCGTGGCCGGCAACTTCGATCCCACCCTACCGGCCGACTTCCTGGCCGGCATCCACACGCCCTACAAGGCCAATCTGCCCGGCGATGACGGCGACGATGTCCTGCACGGCGGGCCAGGCGACGACACCTATATCTTCGGAGGTTTCAGCTTCGATAGCGCCATTTCCATCGATGCCTGGGGCGTGGATACGATCGTTGAGGTGGATGGCTTCGATACGCTGGACTTTATAGGCCTGCTGGCGCCGGTCACGGCCGCAGCCGTGAACAACGCCGTGCAGGTCGTCAGTGGGGCGAGCCAATTCAGTCTGCCCGTGATGGGCATCGACTGGGTCATCGGCACCACCTGGGATGATATCTTCAACTTCGGCCCCGGCGCGCGCTTTGATGGCAAGCTCGATGGCCATACCGGCCTGGATCTGATGAACTTCAGCGCCTATCCGGCCGGAATCACCTTTAGGGTGGATGGGGCCGGCACGTTGGATGGCGTTCAGGGCAATGTGCCTCCCATATTGGCCAGCTACGACAACATGGATAAGCTGATCGGCACCTCTTACGATGATACCTTCATCGGCTCTGAGTTCGATGACACCTTCACCATCTTGTTCGATCGGGTGATCTTTCAGACGGCCGGCGGCCTGCACTTTGAGTTCACCGACCTGGAGGTACTGGACGCCGCCGGCGGTAGTGACACCTTCGTCATCCCTGAGACCAACCCCGACATCCTCCGCATGCTGGGCGGCGCGGGCGATGACTTCTTCCTGATGCAATTTGATGCGCTGGTCCCCGGTCAATTGGATGGCCAGGACGGAATCGACACGCTCGATTACACCCTGTACGACACGCCTGCCGTTGTCTCGCTGGTCCCAGGCATGGCCACTGGCATTTATGGCGGCTTGGCGGGCGGCATCGTGCGCATCGAGAAGGTCATCGGTTCGCGCTTCGTCGACTACATCATCGGCACGCAAGGGCCGGACATCCTGGTCGGCAGCGGCAGCGATGACATCATCATCGGCCTGGGCGGCGATGACCTCTACATCTTTGCCGACAATTGGGGCAATGACTGGATCATCGAGGAACCCGGCGGCGGCAGCGACACGCTCGACTTCTCACTGGTCACCGCTGACCTGACGATCACACTGACCGCGGACGGCTGGCTGATCTCCGACAGCGCCGGCAACTTGATCACGGTCGGCGCGCTGAGCTTCGATGACCTTGGCAACCCAGTGATCGCCGAGAACGAGCAGGTCGAGTCCTTCATCGGCGGCCCTGGCTACAATCTGATTGACGTCAGCGCCTGGACCGGCGGTGGCTGGGAGGTCTTCATCACCGGCACGGGCTCAATCTGCGATTTCGCCGGTACGCTCGAGGACCTCTCCCGCCCCGTGGTTTCCAAGGGCGCCTTCGACAACATCCGCGAGTTCATCGCCAGTGCGACCGCAACCAATGACCGCCTGACTGGCGTCGATCTGCCCGGCCAATTCACCTTCGACCCAGCCCAGACCTTCTACACCCTGCAGGGCGTTGCTCCTAACGTCTTCGTCTTCTCCGAATTCGAAACGGTGCGCGGTGGCGCAGCAGACGACTTCTTCAGCCTGGTCGGGGCGGTTACCGTTCAATCATTTTTGGATGGCCAAGATGGCTCCGATACACTCGATTACAGCCAGTTCACCACCTCGGCTATCACAGTCGACCTGTCCACCCCGACTGCCATAGCCCTGGACGGCGGCTTCATCAACATTGAGAACGCCATCGGCACACCATGGAACGATACCTTCACTGGCGACGAACACGACAATATCTTCGAGGGCGGCCTGGGCAACGACACTTACATCTTCGATGCCGGCTGGGGCAGCGACACCATCACCGATAGCGGCGGCGCGGCCGACACGCTGGACTTCTCGCTATTGACCGGCGACCTGACTGTGCGTGTTTATACCGGCAGCCTGACCCTCTCCGATGGGGTCAATACCCTCAACGTCACCCTCAACGTTTTAGAGCAAATCCGCACCGGATCGGGGAACGACCAGTTCATCTTTATGGACGATGGCGCCCAGGTCTCCGGCGGAACGGGTATGTTCGATGCCGGTACTGGCATCAACCGGCTGGATTACCAGGGTTATACCACCACAACTGCGAACGTGAACCTCCTACCTCCCCTTGGGACGGCCACGGGCACCAACGGTATCACCGGCTTCCGCGATGTCTACGGCGGCGGCGGGGATGACAACCTAACCGGTGACGGGGCGGAAAACGTGCTGCGCGGCCTGGGCGGGAACGATACTCTCTTCGGCGGCGGTGGCATCGACACACTCGATGAGTCCTGGACCGGTCTCGACTTGTCCATCGATCTGAGCCTGGCTGCCGCGCAGGCCACCGGCATCGGTCTCGATACCATCACCAGCATCGAGAACCTACGCACGGGCTCCGGTAACGACCGCCTGGGCAGCAGTGCGGCCGATAACCGCCTGGAAGGCGGTCTTGGGAATGATACCTACTTCTTCTATGACGGCTTTGGTCTTGACACGATTTTCGACAATGGCGGTGCGGACGATGCGATCGATTTCTCCGCGGCCATACTGGGCGTGACCTTCGACCTGGGCGCCGACCTGACAGTCTCCGAAGGCGCCAACCTGGTCACCAACTCTGGCACGGCTATCGAAACCTTGATCGGCAGCCAAGGGGATGACAGCTTCAACTTGGCCGGCGCGCAGAGCGCCAACCTGTTTGGCGGCCTGGGTGCTGACGCCTTCGTCTTCGCCAACGGCGCCACCCTGACCGGCGCGTTGGATGGTCAGTCTGGGGTCGATACTATCGATTGGGATGCTTACACCAGTGCCCGAAATGTCGCCCTCGACATACCCGGGCCGGATGGTTTTGCGGGCAGCGAACCCTCCTGTGGGACCTTCAGCAACATCGATGTCCTCATTGGCGGGAAAACCCCGCTCAGCGACGCCTTGCTTGGAGCAAACCTGCCTTCCATTTGGGATATAAGCGTCAGCACCTATACCGCCGCAGGCCAGACGCTCGGCTTCTCGCAATTCGAGTTGCTCAACGGCAACAATGACGATGACACCTTCCAGGTCACTGCCCTAAATGACTTCAGCGGAAGCCTGAGCGGCGGCGGTGGCACGGATACGCTTGACTATCATCTCTACCCAGCCGACGCCACGGTCAACCTACAAACCATGAAGGCCAGCGGCCTGGCCGGCGCCTTTGCCGGCATCGAGGTCCTGATGGGCGGCGCGAATGCTGAAACGCTGATCGGCCAGAACCTGCCGGCGACCTTCACCCTGGACGGCGGTCCCTCCGATCGTTACACCAGCGCGACGCTAACTATCGACTTCGTCGACTTCGACATTCTGCGCGGCGGCTCGGCGGCCGACACCTTCCAGCTATTTGCAGACGTGGATTACGACCTGGATGGGAGCGATGGCGACGACATCTTCACAATCTCCGATGGTGTAACCTTGACTGGCTACCTCGACGGCGGCTCCGGCTTCAACACGTTTAATCTTTCAGCCTTTAGCCTGCCGCGCGCTGTGCTCCTCACCGCGCCTGGCGCGCTGGTCGGCTGCGATGGTCAGGACACCAGCCTGACGGCTGGATTCCGCAACATTACGATGCTGATTGCGACCGCGGCGCTCACGGATAGCCTGCAGGGCGCTGATCAAGACGCCATCTGGAGCTTCGGCGTCCGCAATACTTTCAGCTCCTCCGGTCGGACGCTCGAGTTCCGTGATTTTGAATTCTACACGGGCGGCTCAGGCAATGACACCTTCGTTCTCGCCGATGGCGCGACGATCCCGGGCATCGTGGACGCTGCAGCTGGCGTGGACACCCTCGACCTCTCCGCTTACACAACCGATGTCTACATCAACCTGGAGACCGGCGAAGCCACTGGAATCAACAATGGCTTGCCCGGCTCGGCCCTCAACTTCGAGAACGCCCGCGGCGGTCGCGGGAATGACATCCTTATTGGGAACAGCCAGGACAATATCCTTGAGGGAAATGAAGGCGACGACCTGCTCGATGGCCGCGATGGGGATGATACCCTTTACACCGGTCCGGGTGTCGATATTCTAATTGGCGGCCCTGGGATCGACACTGGTGTGATTCACTGGCTATCGCGGTATACGATCCCATTCAACGATGTGGAGATTTTGATCTTCCTGATGCCTCCAACGAAACCGAAACCCCCATTCCTGCCTGTGGTACTGATCCTGGTGGACAGCGGTGATCTGGCTGAATTAAGCTGCATCGACTGTGTTGGGTTTATCCTGCGTCTGCAGAACGGTGATCAGGCCTACTTCACACCCGTCGTCGGTAAGCGTGCCAGCCTGACACGTCTTGCCCCTGCCGAACTGCCTGGGCGCTTGCCCTTTGACCTTGCCTTCGTCCACACCATGCGGGTACAGGTCTGGAACGGCTCGCAGGTCGTCCGCACCACCAATAGCCTGTTCAGGGTTTCGTTCGTCCTGCCAAAGTGGCTGGGGAACCTCGACTTCGCTATCCTATATTGGAATGAATATGCCAATGGTGGCTGGGGTGGCTGGGAGGAGGTAGCATCCAGGCGAGGCGTGGCACGTCTGACCGGTCAGCGCCTGGATCGCCAGGAAGCCTGGGTGAACCGTACCGGGCTGTACCTGCTGGTGGTCCGCTCCCTGACCAAACCTCTGACTTGCAGTGGCAAATTGACGCTTTCCCTCCCCAACGCTGACATGCTCATGGTCCGGTGCGGTGCAGGCGACCAAGCTCTACTCCAACCCGAACTGCGCTGGAATCTGCCTGAATTACCTGCCGGTGAAGCATATCTCTCTGCCATGACGGTGGGTGTCTACAGCAAGGGCGAAGCCTTGCCTGGACAACCGATGACAATCGCGTTCAATGTTCCCGACTGGGCAGCTGGTCTGACCCTCGGTTTGCGTTATTGGGACGGGACGCAATGGATGGCCGTCGACTTCGTGAGCGAGACGGGCCGAGTGAGTGCTGACGTGACCCAACCTGGGATGTACGCGCTGGTGGCTCTGCCAGAGGCGCTGCCGCTGAATTGCGGCGCGAGCAGCCCGGAGATCTGGATGGATGCGGCAGTGGTGACCTTCGAGTGCCGCGACGGAGCGCAGGCCCGGGTCTGGCTGGAAGCAGAGTCTACCCTGCCCGAGCAGCTGCCTCACAAGGCGGTAATGCTAGCCGGCCTAAGTGTGGATAGCCAGCAGCCCTTCACTTTGAGGTTTGCTGATATGCGCGAGGGCGCGGTGCTGTTCCATTTCGACGGCGAGGCCTGGGCGGAAGTGGCCGACTGGTCCGGATTGACCCAAGCGGGGATTTACATCTTACTGCAGGGTCCTTAAACCCGGCCTACACATTCTTCCAATAAAGCCTCGTCATCACAAGGCAGGGTGATGATATTTCCGGCAGTTGGTCAATGTATTATAATTTGAGCATTCGGTGCCTGATGACTGCCTTCAAATCAAAACAATGCATTAAAGGGACGGCTTGTGGCTGAGAGGATACAGGTCTTAGAACGTGCGATGCATCTCTTGACAGCCTTCGATGAGGATCACCAGGAGATGGGTGTGACCGAGCTGGCAGAGCAGCTGGGTTTACATAAGGCAACGGTTCATCGGATATTACGCACGCTGGAACGCGAGGGTTTCATCCAGCAAAACGGCGAGAATGGCAGATATCATTTGGGTTGGCAGTTAATCCCACTGGGAACGTTAGCTTTACAGCACTTTGATCTGCGTCGTCTGGCTAGCGATCTGCTGCAGGGACTGCTGGAAGAACACCAAGAAACGGTTGATATGGCCATTTATGAAGCCGGAGAAATGTACTACATTGAAGTGCTAGAAAGTCCCCAGCCGGTGAAAATCGCTGCTCGTCCGGGTCGTGGGCTACCCATTCACTGCACCGCCACTGGAAAGGCTTTCCTGGCTTTTGCAGAACCGGAAGAGGTCGAAAAAATACTCTCTGGCAAGCTTCGGCGTTTTACACCGCAGACCATCACCGACCCGGATCTGATTCGTAGGGAGTTTGAAGAAATCCGAAGCAAAGGGTATGCGACTAGCCGGGAGGAATACGAAGCTGGAATTACGGCTGTCGCGGCGCCAATCTTCAACCGAAAAGGTAAAGTTGAGGCGGTTATTGCGATTCCAGGTCCCTCCTATCGAATCCCCGATGAGCGCTTGATCGTACTGGGTGAGGCAGTCTGTTCTGCTGCTCGTACATTGACCGCTCGCTTGCGAGGGATCACGGGTATTGTTCGCGAACAAGCGCTCTAATCCATTCCTGTCCGGCATGTTGTAGATATTTTGCCAGCAAAAGCCTGATTTTTATAGTTCAGAATGGTGCAAGCAAAACGTTCTTCTCATCGGGCGGTACCGTGAGCGTGGATCGCAAGAATCTCTGTGTTCGCAATGTAAAGGGAGTTCTATGTCGTCTACAATGCTTCTCATGCCAGAGGCGCTGCACGCGGCCTGTTTGACCCTCTTACAGGCAGTGGGCGTGTCTGATGATCAAGCGAACGTGGTGGCGGATGTCTTGGTTCGGGCTGATTTGCGTGGCATCGCTTCGCATGGCGTGCTGAGACTACCGGCCTATGTTCATAAAATTCGAGCCGGCCTGCTAAAGCCGGATACGCCCTGGATCTGCCTTCGGGAGACTCCCGCCACGGCGCTCTATGATGCCGGCATGGGGCTGGGTCCTGTAGCGGGTCTTTGGGGGATGAAAGAAGCGGTCAAGCGAGCAGAGCAGTGTGGCATCGGCGCAGTGGGGGTGAGCAATGCCAGCCATTTTGGCATTGCCGCCTATTATGCCTTGCAGGCTGTCGAAGCTGGCATGATCGGCGTAGCGATTTCGAATGCCGCAGCCAGCATGGCTCCATGGGGAGGTGTCGAGGCGCGCCTGGGCACCAATCCCGTTTGTATGGCAATACCTACTCAAGATGAAGTCCCTTTGGTATTGGATATGGCAGCCAGTGTGGTGGCGCGAGGAAAAATCCGATTAGCGCAACGTGAAAGTCGTCCCATTCCACAGGGCTGGGCGCTGGACGCCAATGGTCAACCGACCACAGATCCCCAGGCTGCCATGGCAGGAACTCTGCTTCCCATCGGCGGGCCAAAAGGATATGGTATTGCCTTGGTGAATGATATCTTGGCCGGGATTCTCACGGGGTCGCCATCCGGAATTGAGGTGCGTTCTATCCATGATCTTGAACAGCCTTCGCCGGTAGGTTTCTTCTTCCAGGTCCTCCAGATCGAAGCATTTAGTTCACGCCAGACCTTCTTCGACCGCTTGGAAGTCCAGTTGACGGCGATTCGAAGCAGCCCTCGGGCGCAAGGCGTGGAGCGGATCTATATCCCGGGGGAGATTGAATGGGAATGTGAGCAAGATCACCGCCGTAACGGCATTCCGATCGGATCCGCGACGTTGAAGGCATTACATGAATTGGCTGAAGAGCTGGGTGTCCATATTCAACTCTAGCCTTAACCTCGTATCTCCACGTAAGCCAGGACGAGCAATGATGACCTTCTTTTGACGCATAGAGGCTGCGGC
>CAYGXU010000064.1:0-18249 GCA_964353875.1 uncultured Anaerolineaceae bacterium
TCTTGACCGCGTAAAGAATAGCGGTCGGAGCCAATACCTGACGGTGCTCCCGGTGATTCGTGATGGCCACTGCAACTTCAAAGCAGAGGAAGTTCTCGGCGCTTTCGCCTTGCTCTTCCTGCAAGTCGGATTGAAGGAGGCGGATGCCTTGATGCCCTATATCGAGTCCCTGCCCGAGCCTATGGAATAAGCAAGATTTCGCTTTAGGCTGGGAGAGGATCAGCCAGATGAAACCAATCCTCTCCCTGCAAAAAGGCGTGTATAGGGACCTACATCTTCTGACAAGAGAGATTGCTTCAGGTTCCGCCAACCTGGAGTATGACGCCATTTGTTCGGTCGATCCACATCCCATGACCCACATATCTGGCGGTGAAAATGCGCTTGGCGGAAAGCAGAGGATTAGGCTATTCAGTCTGTCACCCCCCTCCATCCCCCCATTTGCGTCGGTACAATGAGGTCAACTTCTTCCCTCCCCGCCTCAAGTGAAAACCGGGTGCACAGGATCCAGCCAGAGTCAATAAGTCAAAGCAGATCAATATAGGATGTATAATCTCTCCCAAGATCACTTTCCGATCGGTTTTCGTTCCTTTTCCAAGAAAAACCTATTATGATAATAGTGGCTTTCTTGTTTAATCGATGATATTGGAATATAGGACAGCAAAGGGAGAAAAAGCCGCTGGGATGCCTGAAGCTGGCGAAAAACGCCACATCGAAAGAAGAAGCACAAGAAGCCGCGCTTTCTGCTTCCGCGACTTAGTAAACCATTGGCTGGAGGTGTAGCATGGATTTAAACACAATCTGGTTCGTTCTTATTGCAGTTCTTTTCACCGGTTTCTTTATTTTAGAGGGATTTGATTACGGTGTAGGCATCCTGCTGCCCTTTTTAAGCAAAGAAGACAAGCAACGTCGCATGGTGATCAACGCCATCGGACCGTTTTGGGATGCAAACGAGGTCTGGTTGATCATCGCTGGTGGCGCAACTTTTGCTGCATTCCCGGAATGGTATGCGACGCTCTTCAGTGGCTATTACCTGGCTTTTGTACTTCTTCTCCTGGCTCTGATCGTTCGTGGTGTGGGTTTCGAGTTCCGCAGTAAGGAAGTTAATCCCGCCTGGCGTAAGACCTGGGACAGCTTGATCTTCGTGGGGAGCCTCATCCCAGCTTTTCTCTTGGGCGTCGCTATGTCGAATCTGCTGCGCGGACTGCCCATTGATCAGAACTTCATCTACAGCGGGACTTTCTGGGACCTTTTAAATCCTTTCTCACTCCTGGCCGGCTTGGCTTCGCTTGCAGTTTTCACTCTGCATGGTGCGATCTTCTTAAGTTTAAAGACCGAGGGGGTCATCGCTGAGCGTGCACTGACCGGCGCCAAACGTCTTTGGCCAGTTACGATCGTACTCCTTCTGGCTTCTTTGACCTGGGGGTTCTTCGGCACCGACATGGCTGAACGAGTGGGATTGGCCTCGGGAATCCTCCCCCTGGTTTCTATTATTGGAATGCTGCTCGCAGGCTGGTTTATGTGGAAACACCGATTAGGATGGGCTTTCCTGGGAACTGTGATTGGTATCATCTTTGCCAGCATCACCCTCTTCCGCGGCCTCTACCCACGTGTCATGGTTTCCAGCTTGAATCCTGAATGGAGCCTGACCATATCCAATGCATCTTCTAGCCCTTATACATTACGGGTGATGACGATTGTTGCCCTGATCTTCGTCCCCATCGTGCTGGCTTATCAGGGATGGTCCTATTGGATCTTCCGCAAACGCATCCGCCACGACACGCCTTTGGAGTACTAAAAAGCAGTCGGATTGCCTGTGGATCCGCAGTAAACGTAGCCGGCTGGAATAATGGCAATGCGAAGATCACATCATCGATGAGGAGAGATAGGGCGCACGCCAACTCGCGCCCTATCTCTCCTTGAGGCAAATTCCTCCTATGTCACTTGAATTCACCACAGGAGTGAGCAGCGATTCGCCTGCATCCCTTGCTGTCAGCCGCTCCATGAATCTCGATCGTCGGCTGCTGCGACAGGCTTTCCAACTCCCCTGGCCTCTTTCCCTGACGATTACGCTTGCTTTCCTCGCTGGTATTTGCCTGGTCCTACAGGCCTATCTCCTTAGCAGAACCATCCATCAAGTCTTTCTTGAAGGTCAGGCTTTGAGGGATGTCATCCCCCTCCTCACTGGTTATCTCAGCCTGGCCATCCTGCGCGCCGCGCTGACTTGGGGAAGTGAGGCCACGGCTCAGCATCTTGCCACCCAACTTAAGGGGAGCTTACGCAAGAAACTTTTGGGGCACCTTCTCTCGTTAGGTCCGCGCTTCATACGGCAGGAGCGGACCGGCGAACTGGTCTCAACTGCTTTCGAGGGCATTGAAGCCCTGGAGGTCTATTTCAGCCAATACCTTCCCCAGCTTGCATTGGCTGCATTGGTGCCGCTCTCCTTTCTGGCATTTGTCTTCCCCCTTGACCCGACCACTGCCCTGGTGCTACTCTTCACCGCCCCCCTCATCCCATTTTTCATGATCCTGATTGGAAGCACCACCATCACCTTCGCCCAGCGACAATGGACCGCCTTGAGCCGCATGAGCGCCTTTTTCTTGGACGTAATTCAGGGGCTAACCACTTTGAAGATCCTCGGACGCAGCCGGGACCAGATATCGCTGATCGCCCAAATCAGTGACCACTTCCGTGAGCGCACTATGAATGTGCTCAAGATCGCCTTTCTTTCCGCGTTGGTACTCGAGCTAGTCGCCACGATCAGCACTGCCATAGTGGCGGTGGAGATCGGGCTACGACTGCTCTATGGCCGACTATCGTTCGATCAGGCGCTCTTCATGTTGCTCCTGGTTCCTGAGTTCTACCTGCCTCTGCGCTCATTGGGTGCTCGCTTCCACATGGGCGCCGTAGGCGCTGCCGCTGCCAGGCGCATCTTCGAGATTCTCGAAACGAAATCCGCCCAATCTGAGCCTTCCCCCTCATATTCTATCAGCGCTCATCCTAACATCCGTTTCGATCGGGTCGGCTATCAATACCCTCAGAGATACGCGCCTGCAGTGCATGAGATTAGTTTCACCCTCGCACCCGGTGAGAAGATCGCCCTTGTCGGGCCGAGCGGCTGCGGCAAGAGCACGGTCGCTGACCTGCTGATGGGTTTCCTATATCCAACTCAGGGCAAGATTCTCGTAGATGATCACCCTCTGGAGCATCTCGACCTGTCCACCTGGCGCTCAAGGCTATCCTGGGTCGCTCAGCAACCCTACCTTTTCAACACCTCTATCTTGGAGAACATCCGCTTGTCTTATCCGGAGGCAGGATTCTCCGAGATTCAGCATGCCGCCCGCCTGGCACAGGCGGAGGAGTTCATCCAAAAGCTTCCCCAGGGGTATGAAACTCTGATCGGCGAGCGCGGACATCGTCTCAGTGGCGGGGAAGCACAACGTCTGGCTCTGGCGCGCGCCTTCCTCAAAGACTCCCCTATATTAATCCTGGACGAAGCGACTGCTGACCTGGACCCGGAGAACGAAGCCCTTATCCATGAAGCGCTTTCCCATCTGTTGCACAATCGCTCCGTTTTTATGATCGCCCATCGTCTGGGCACGGTTTTCGATGCCGACCGAATCTTGGTGATGGGTAGCGGGCAGATCCTCGAAGCGGGCACCCATGAGGAACTCTTGGTCAGGAATGGTCTTTATGCCAGGCTGGTCGCCACCTACCGAGGCGCGATCAACCAAATCGACCAGGCTTTGCCATCGGAGGGGCGCGGATGAAAGGGACTTTCTGGCGACTGGTGCGACTGGTCCTGCCCTACTGGCCTCGAATGGCGCTCGCCATCTTGCTGGGTGCTGCCACCATTGGCAGCAGCCTGGGGCTGCTCTCCGCCTCAGCCTTCATCATCGCCATGGCTGCTCTTCAACCCTCGATTTCCGAGCTCCAAGTGGCCATCGTGGGCGTGCGCTTTTTCGGGATCGCACGCGGGCTGTTCCGCTACACTGAACGTTACGTCTCGCACCAGACGACCTTCCGCTTGCTGGCAGGGTTGCGGGTCTGGTTTTACGAGCGATTGGAGCCGCTCGCCCCAGCTCGTTTGTTGCCCTATCAAAGCGCGGATCTGTTCACCCGCATAGTATCGGATATCGAGACCTTGGAGCAGTTTTTCTTACGAGTGTTGGCGCCACCTCTTGTAGCCATTTTGGTTTCGGTCTTGACCTGGCTCCTGCTCGCACATTTCAACATCACTTTGGGCTGGATCATGATCCTGGGCTTGGTCATCGTTGGAGCCATGCTGCCTTCCATGAATTTTGTATTGAACGGACAAATCGGAAAACGAGTCGTTGAAGCCCGGGCAAGATTGCAGACGGCATTAACGGATACCCTTCAGGGTGCCGCCGATCTGCTCATCCTTGGTGCCGAGAAACGCCATCTGCATTTCACCGCTCAGGTCAATTGCTATTTTCTTGGATTACAGTCTCGGCTGATGAGGAGAGAAGCCCTGGCGAATTCGCTCTGTAGTCTTTTTACCCATCTCACTCTCCTCGCCCTGATTTTTTACGCCATCCCATTGGTCGTCAATGACACATTGACTGGGGTCGACTTGACCATCCTGACTCTGGCTGCTTTGGCAAGTTTTGAAGCCGTACTTCCCCTCTCGGCTGCTTTTCAAAACCTGGGGAAGAGTCTGACCTCAGCCGAACGGCTTTTCGAGATTATCGATGCCGAAGCCGAGGTGAGTGAACCCATTTCAGCATTTCCGCACCCAAGCAGCTTCGATCTCCAGGCGGAGGGGCTCTCCTTTCGTTACGAAGCAGATGCTCCTTTCGCCTTGGATAACTTCAGTTTCCGGCTACGAGAAGGCGGTTGTTTGGCCATTGTTGGACCCAGCGGGGCCGGTAAGTCCACGCTGGTTAACCTTCTTCTTCGTTTCTGGGAGGTGAAACAGGGACGGATCCTGCTCGGTGGGAAGGACCTGCGCCAATATCGCAGCCGTGACGTACGTTCCTGGATGGCGGTCCTCTCCCAGCATACACAGCTTTTCAACGGGACGATCAGGGAGAACCTTTTACTCGCCCGACCAGGGGCAAGTGGGGAGACTCTGGAGATGGCAGCACGCAGGGCGCAAATCCACAAGTTCATCCATGGCCTGCCCGAGGCGTATGAGACCTGGATCGGGGAAGGCGGTTTGCTCTTGAGCGCAGGGGAGCGCCAACGACTTGCACTGGCGCGCACCCTGCTTCAGGAAGCCCCAATCCTGATTCTGGATGAACCCAATGCTAACCTGGATGCGCTCACGGAAAGGGCGCTCTTCGAGGCCTTGCGTCCGGTCATGCAAGAGCGGACGACGCTCATCATCAGCCACCGCCTGGTAGCGATGGAGATGGCGGACGAAATCCTGGTGTTGCATCGAGGGCAGGTGAAAGAACGCGGCACTCACCAGGACTTAATCCAAGCACGAGGCTATTACCACCGGATGTGGGACTTACAGATGCAATCCGATCTGGTCGAGAGGATGCCCTCGATCTCATACTCAGATACGAGGTAGAGAGCGGTTGATAAAATCAGGACAGAAGGCACGCATCGACATGGACACCCATGTTAGATTGACGATACAAGTTTGTCCTTCTGCGCCCGTTTTGTCCTTCAAGCGCGGCAAGCGAACAAAACGGGAAGTCCAATCCAGAGAAGGAATCCAACCGGTCCCCAAAGGAGATGGAAGTACCTCGACTCCTCCCGTCATCTTGAACGGACTGATTCGGATCAGTGTCGATGTTTTGTCATAATCATTATTGACAATATATTGACTATTATGGTACATTATGGATGGTAGAGTTTTGCCAGTCCGGAAACAAGATCGTTAGCATTCTGGGTAAGAAACTTCGTCCTACCTCAAAGAGCGAAAGGAGATCATCGTGAGCCGTTTGCGACCAGAGAAACTACACACAACTTTCTTTCCCACGGTCTCCGCGGATGGGCCGCTCACCCCTCGTCGTTATACCCTCACACACTCCGATGCCACAGGCGATCTTTTCCTGAACATTGGTAAAGAATACGACAAAGACGCCATTTCGAGCAGGTACACACGCCTCATGCGCGATGAAGTCCTAGCCGAGTGGTTGGCGGACGAACCAGGACCCGAGTTGCACATCCATTGTCACGTCAGTGGTGGCATCGTTTTCGGCCCTGCTCATTGGCGTTATGTCATCTTCCAGCAGGAGCTTCCCCTCGTTTTGGAAGCACTTCGCTTTGGAGATCAACGACTCTACGAATCAAATCCTCACCTGGATGAGGCTCCCATCCTGATCCATTTCCATGCACGCCAAGCCCGCTATAATCATGTAGAGACGTGGGGAAAGCCAAGAGATTACTGTATCGACGAGAATTGACTGGGTTAATAACTGTTCCCTAACCTCGTTGAGCACTCCTTGTTTGCACTCCCCAAACACCTCTAGACTTCAGGCAAAGGACAAATGAAAGTTGATCGTACTCCCTTGTGTCTCCTATCCATAAGTATCAATAAAAACGAAATACGAATCTAATCCAGGGCATACTCCCTAAATACCATCCTCTGGATCATTCCATCCAATCGGACATAAAAGAAGCGGCGCTCCCCCTCGAAACATTCGCACGCCTTTAAGCGCGTAGCTCAAAGCATCAGCTGCGGATGCTATCGGAGGGATAATCCTCTTGTCAGGCAGGATCATGCGAACCGGCGCGCGTTCATGCAGGCCTGCGGCCTCACGCGCCCTTGCTAAGGCTCGGTCCAGCCCCCCGAGTTCATCCACAAGACCATTCTCCAATGCCTGCTTTCCAGTCCATACTCGACCTTTGCCAATGGCATCCACATCCTCGCGAGATTTATTACGGCTAAGGCTCACCTTATCCAAAAAGATGTCATATATCCGGTTGAGGCTTTCCCAGGTGATTTGCCGCTCTTCCTCGCTAAAGGGTTTTTCCGCATCGTCAATGAGAATATGTTTCCCTCGAGAGATGGTCTCGCGGCCAAACAAAAGCTTATCCAGCATTTCTCCCAGGACGATCTTGCCCAGCAGCACGCCGATGGAACCCGTTATCGTTCCAGGTTGGGCCATAATGTGGCGCCCGGGCAAGGAAACCCAATACCCTCCAGAGCCGGCGACAGGACCCATGGAGACGATGAGCGGCTTTTCCTTGTTGATCTTTTCAAGCGCGGCACGCATGGCCTCCGACGCCGTAGCGGAGCCCCCACCCGAATTGACATAAAGCACAACTGCAGCAGCTCGTTTATCCTTTAAGGCTTTTCTCGCCGCCTGGACGACACTCAGGTCGCCCGCGCGCGGCTCCATGAGGATCGGGATGGGCAATGGCGGTTTGATCGGCGGACGGGAACTCTCCCCATCGATGATGGTTCCCTCGATGGTCAGCACTGCAACATATCGTCCGGGACGGGTGAGCGGACGGCGCAACAGCCGAGAGCTGGCTTCCTCCCAGGTCGCCAACCTGGCAGGTTTATCATCCCTTTGCAGGTGCTCCGGCAGATCCTCCTCGCTGACAATCTTATCCACGGCTCTAATTTCCACTGCCTTGAGATCGATGCAGGGCGTGTTGTCAAGCAAATCCCTAGCTTCCTGATCAGAGATGCCCCGACCGGAAGAGATAGCCTTTACAACCTGTTCGAAGGACGAGTCCATCAGCCAATTCGCCATTTCGCGCACTTCATCGGACATTTCCCTGCGGATGAATATGTCTGCAGCGGATTTGTAGGGCGAGATCTGGATGAAATCTCCCTTAATACCGACCCTCTCCAAGGACTCGGCCAAATAGGGGTAAGTTCTTTGAAGGCCCAATGGAGCGATCTCGCCTCCTGGCTGAAGGAGGATCTCATCCGCGGCGCAGGCGAGGAAATAGGTGGCCGTCCAATACCTCGTAGACCATACCACGACCCGTTTCCCCACCGAACGTAGTTCTAATAACAAGTCACGCAGAGATTCAAGACGGGCCTGATCCATTTCAAGCTGCCTTAGATGAAGGACGATCCCAGTCACACGTGGATCGCCAGCAATAGTACGGAATTGCTCTGCCAGTTCCTGCAGGCTAAGCCGAGGGGGACGCAACCGGCGCTGGATGAAATTAGCAGGCGGGTCCCAAACCTCTGGGTATTCCCCTTCTAATCTGAAAATGACATAATCCGGTGGTTTCCCAAGCCGCCGAAATAGGTTGCCAATGCCTCGGAAGAGCGTTCGGATGGCATAAATAAGATAGACGATCATGCAAGACCTCCGCAATTCGATACTTTGATTTATGATGGAACGTTATTTCCACTTAATGGTACAGCCTACAGGCGGCGTCTGCTCGACTGAAGGCGCCCTCCCGGACAATACAGCTTCCAAGGCGTCGCGTAGATAATGCTTCTTGACAGCTTTGGGGTTGTCACAGTTATCATCAATCGCGCCATGGTAACGCAATACCCCCGACCGATCGAATAGAAACACCTCTGGAGTGCGCTCAGCCCCATATTTCCTTGCGATCTCTTGGCTGTCGTCACGGAGATAAGGGAAGTTAAAATCCTTTTCTTCGGCACGCTTTTTCATCTTATCAAAACTATCCTCGGAGTATTTCCTCACATCGTTGGAATTGATAGTAATCAACTGCACCCCCTTCCCCATATAATCGCTCTGGATTTGGACCATGCGGTCCTCCCAGGCGCGCACATAGGGGCAATGGTTACAGCTGAAAATGATTGCGATAGTTTCTTTGTCACCAAAATCCGCAAGCGAATGAGTCTTGTCATCTACTCCCGGCAACGAAAAGTTAATCCAATTGTCACCGATGTTGAGATTGGTCATCCTTGCCTCCTTTACCTTATTGTTTGAAATCGCCTTTAATAAACGAAAAATCGGATCCGGTCGATCCAAAGTTGTTCGATCAGCTAAAATGCTTCCCTTTTCGCAGCAGTGATTGCATTTCGGATCATCTCTAGCGAGGGTAGAGGAGAGATTCGCCCATCCTCTAGCCGATAAGCGCGACAGGCAAGCCCATAGCGGGTTTCTGCAGGAGGTGCCACGATATCCTCGCCGTTGATGCGGATGGTGGGAGATCCGGTGAATTGGAACTTTTGAGCTTGTTCCTCCGTTTCGACTTTGACAATCTCAATCTCGGCTGCAACCGCCTCCTCCTGCATCACCCGCCGTAGACGAGTGAGAGCCTCCTCATGCGAAGGGCAATCCTCGAAGTAAAGAAAGGTCACTTCCATCGCGATCCTCACCCTAATTCTACCAAGACATTTCAGCGAAGATAATGAAATATCCCTTCTAACAAGCCAACAATGGGCGGATCCAAGGCCTGCCCCACCATTGTCTCTGGATTTTGCGTTGCCAATTTATACACTCGCAGGTGATTTCGTATAGAATGGATAGCATCATGGTTATTCGAATCAAGGGCGCGAAGGAACACAATCTCCAAGCTATCGACGTCGAAATCGGAGAGGGTCTGACGGTGGTCACCGGCATCTCCGGTTCGGGAAAATCATCCCTGGTCTTCGATACGCTCTACCACGAAGCTCATCGCCGTTTTCAGGAAATCTATTCCTTGCGTTCCTCCCATCTGCGCCTCTCTCCGGCTGATGTCCAGTCCATCACTGGCCTGGGCCCAGCTGTCGCTGTCGGGCAAAATCTACTCAACCGCAACCCGCTTTCCATCTTGGCAACCGCCTCTGGCCTGCACCCCTTTCTTCGATTGCTTTATGCCAACTTCGGCGAGCGACACTGCCCCCACTGCGATGCCAGCGTGAGCGTGCAGAGCGAAGACGAAATTGTCGAACGCCTTTCCGCCCTCGCCCGCATCCATCCCATCACGATCTTTGCCCCACTTCTGCGTCGTGTCCTGGGAAGCCATCGCACCCTGCTATCACTGCTGGAAGCTGAATTTGGCGCCGATGCCATTTTCGTCGACCGAGAGCCATGGTCCTCCAGAGCATTAGACCCTTCAAGACCTCACGACCTCGACATTAAGATCGCAGACTTGACGGAAGAAGATTCGATTAAACGAATCCGCCAGATCGTCAATGGGATAGCAGCCCTGGGTAGCTACGCGACCATCGCCCGCCGTGAAAAGAAAGAATGGATTCTCTCCCATGTTCCGCTGTGCATTGCCTGCGGAACCTGGCTTGCAGATCTCGAACCCGTTCATTTCCATACTCCTTGTCCTACCTGCAAGGGTAAGGGGTGCTCGGAATGCAACCATTCTGGTCTACATCCGATCGCCGCCGCTGTCCGTTGGAAAGGACTGCGATTGCCAGAGCTTCTTCATCTTTCGGTAGACGAAGCTCTTCATCTGTTTTGTGAAATAGACACTCCCTCTACGGTTGCTCGATTACATCAAGAAATCACGCATCGACTGGAGGCGCTCCAAAAGGTAGGCCTGGGCTACGTCACCCTTAACCGCCCTTCCCCCACCTTATCACGCGGCGAGGCCCAGCGGGTGCGCCTGGCTGTCATCCTGACCAGTAGGCTGGAGGATATGCTCCATGTCTTAGACGAGCCCACCATCGGTCAGCATGCGGCGGATGTCCGTAATCTGCTGAAGGCTTTCCGCGCCTTGAATGGACCGGTTGTGTATGTTGAACACGATCGAATCGCTGCCGCCGCTGCTGACCACGCCATCGACCTCGGACCCGGGGCAGGCTCTCAAGGTGGTCAGGTGCTCTTCCAGGGTACACTGGCGGAGCTATGGAGGCAGAATACACCGACAGGCCTCTATTTCAGTATGCGCCAGCGCGTACATGTCCCTGATCCACGCTCTCAACCAGACGATTTCCTCATCCTGCGCGGAGCTCAGCTCCACAACCTGAAAGGGATCGATGTCCCCATTCCGTTCGGACGACTGACCGTGATCACAGGCGTATCAGGCTCCGGGAAAAGCACCCTGGTTGAAGATGTCCTGGTCGCCTCTTTAGAGGGGAAACGACTTGTCGGTTGCCATTCCATTGAGGGTCAAAGGTTGAAACCCGTCCTAATCGATCAAAGCCCCATCGGGCACAATCCCCGATCAAACCCGGCCACATACACCAAACTGGCTGATCTCATCCGCGATATTTACGCTACCACCACTGGCCTTTCTGCTTCCCATTTCTCGTTCAACCGACCGGAAGGCGCCTGCCCAACCTGCAATGGAATGGGCGCCATTGAAATCAAGATGCGTTACCTTCCCTCAACCTGGATCCCCTGTGCGGATTGCAATGGTTACCGTTTCTCCGAAGAAGTGCTCTCCAAACAAATCAAACTCAATGGTCGAACACTCTCCATCGCCGACTTCTATCAACTCAGCGTCTCCGAGGCGATCACTTACTTGATGGAAGAGAAGACGCTTCCAGGAAGAACTCGCCGGACGGCCGAGCGTATTCTCTTCGCACTTCAAGATATCGGGTTGGGTTATTTGCCTCTCGGTCAATCCTCACCATCACTCTCCGGTGGGGAAGCCCAAAGGGTCAAGTTGGCCAAATACCTTGGCAGAGCTTCCCTATCAGACCGAATGCTCGTCCTCGACGAGCCTTCGACCGGCCTACACCCGCAAGACCTGGCGGGATTGCTCACTATTCTGGACCGTTTATCCCGCAGCGGAGCGACTATCGTCGTGGTTGAACATAACCTTGATATCGTCCGAGCGGCGGATTGGGTCATTGATCTGGGACCCGGAGCAGGTCCGAATGGCGGGAATGTACTCTACGTTGGACCACCCGAGGGACTGACCGCCGAAAAGCGCTCCATCACTGGTCAGGCGTTGAGAGAAGAATCCACCATTCAGCCCTGCTCACAAACTATAGAACCAGGCTTCGAACGCGCCGACCAGATATCTGTCCGCGAGGCGAGCGCTCATAATTTAAAAAGTGTGAATGTTGACTTCCCCAAGGGGGCGCTTACCGTCGTCACCGGGGTATCCGGCTCGGGCAAGTCCAGCCTGGTAAGCGATGTGCTCGAAACTGAGGCTCGCCGCAGGTATCTGGAAACCCTCTCACTCTATGAACGCCAGAGCACACGCGAAGGTCCTGAGGCGCCTGTTGGATCCATTACGGGATTGGGCGTAACCGTCAGTGTGACTCCCGAGAAGCAACTCTATGAACAACGCTCCACGGTGGGTCGAGCCACAGAGATTTGGCACCATCTAGCGGTGCTTTTTGCTGCCTTGGGCGAGCGTGTATGTCTCAACTGTGGCGCGAAGATGCAACGAGAGCAGGAGTGGACTTGTCCCGGCTGTCAACGTACTGCGCCTATCGCCCAACCGAGGCACTTCTCCCCCTCCCACTACGCGGCTGCCTGTCTGAAATGCCATGGTCTGGGCACGCTTCGAAAGCCAATGCCCGAGAAACTCATCATCCATCCGGAGCAGCCGCTTTGTGCAGGAGCCATGTACTCACCTGGCTTCTTCCCTCAGGGCTACCTTTGTAAACCTTACAATGGCGGTTATTACGTCGTTCAGGCGCTGGCTGGACGTTATGGGTTTGACCCCATGCTCACACCCTGGGACAAGTTGTCGCCCGAGACTCAAGATGCATTCCTTTTTGGAGATCCAGAGCCTTTGAGCGTTACATTCCAGAGTCGCACGGGACGCTCCCACACCCGTGAAATGGTCTTCAATGGTTTCTATGGATGGCTTGGAGATTGGGATATCGGTGGGACCTACACCGAAACTCAGATCTGTCCCAGTTGCTCCGGTTCGCGTTTGCGCGCGGAATATCTGGCTGTGACCCTCGTCGGATATAACATTCATCAGTTGAGTGAGGTGCCGCTCGTACGATTGGAGCGAGTCTTAGAGAAGCTTGCAACACCTGACCTTGAAAAGCATTTCGCAATGAGCAGCTTGAGGACCGCGTTCAAGAGGTTGCAATTTCTGAACAAGGTAGGATTGGGTTATGTGCACCTAAATCGAATCTCTGGAACCCTCTCGGCTGGAGAGGCGCAACGCGTGAAATTGGCTGGGTTGCTGGGCAGTGGTTTAACCTCCCTGACGGTTCTCCTGGATGAGCCTACTCGGGGGATGCACCCATCTGAAGTGGATGCATTGTTGGAAGTCCTCTGCGAACTAAGGGATGAAGGCAACACTGTCATCGTCGTCGAACATGACCCGCTTTTCATCCAAGCAGCGGATTATCTCGTTGATATGGGTCCCGGAGCAGGCGTATCGGGAGGGGAGATCGTCGCCCAAGGCAGACCCGATGAAGTGCTTCGATCGAAGACCATCACCGCCCAGTGGCTGCGCGGGGTTAAGAAGATGGACATCGATCGAAAACGCCGAGAGCCACGCGGCTGGATCACCATTCGTGGTCCGCGTGAAAACAACCTGCAAGGGGAAGAAGTACGCATTCCCAGAGGTACGTTGACCGGTGTATGTGGTGTCTCAGGCTCTGGCAAGAGCACCTTGTTGATCGATACGCTCGGACGTGCATTAGCGCCGAAAAAGCAAACGACCAGTGTCGCCTACGAACCGATCGAACCGGGAGCACATGAAGCGATCGAAGGCGCGCCAAAACGCACTATCTTGCTTGACCAGGCCAGACGCGGTGTAAGTAGCCCCCTTATGTACCTTGACCTCTACAAGCCTCTCCTGCGCCTATATGCAGAGAGCGAGGACGCCAAAGCCCTGGGCATCGATGAGAAACAACTGAGCAAAAGCTGTACAGTATGCAATGGACGAGGGACTATTCGCATCGAGATGGATTTCCTGCCCGATGTGTATACTCCATGCGAGACCTGCCGGGGAACCGGCTACCAGGCAGAGGCTTGGGGTATTCGCGTCAAGGGGATGGCATTGCCCGAAGTGAATAGCCTGACACTCGGGAAAGTTTATGAGCTATTCCACTTCGACAAAGATATGGAAGAGAGTCTGAAAGCCGCGCTGGATGTGGGTTTGGGGTATTTGGTGCTCCGTCAGCCAGGATATGCCCTCTCGGGTGGAGAAGCACAACGGTTGAAGATTGCCAAAGAACTAAGTAAACAGACCTCAACAGAGACGCTTTACATCCTGGACGAACCCACGGTGGGCCAACATCTTGAAGATGTACAGCGGTTGTTGGATGTGCTTCATCGGTTAGTGGATGAAGGTCACACCGTGGTCGTGATCGAGCATCACCCCTTTGTGCTGGCAGCTTGTGATTGGTTGATCGAATTAGGTCCTGGCGGGGGTCCCGAGGGGGGGCGCGTAATCGCCTCTGGACCTCCCAAACAAGTTGCTCAAAGTAACACACCAACCGCTCCTTATCTCAGGACGGCCTTCGAGGCGAATCAATGACCTGGGCGCCGTTGTTGCTTTCCGATCCCTCCCCTTCTCTTCGCTGGCTCGTTCTGCGAGACTTGTTGCATCGTTCAGATGACGACCCTGAGATACGTGAACTTGCCGATTTGCGCGATCAAGACCCCATCGTGGGCGAGCTCCTACAAAAGCAAGCCCTAGATGGCTCGTGGAATGCCCTTGGACCAAGCGATAACACTCCCGGCGGCGCTCTTCAGGCCACATCCCAAGCCTTAGTCCGACTAGGGTATCTGGGTTTTGGTCGGGAACATCCTGCAGTGCAACATGGCGCGGAATTCATCTTCGCTTTTCAAAAGACGGATGGTTCATGGCCTCAGCCCAAAGACTTTCAGAAGAAAGACGAAGATTGGGTTTACGATAGGATGCCTCTGCAGACCGCTCTCCCTCTGCGCGGCCTGGCAGCCTGTGGCTACGCGACGGATCCGCGTGCGGAAAAGGCCTATGACTGGCTGCTGGCGCAACGCCTGGAGGAGGGCGCCTGGCCTACAGGAATGGCCTCAGGGAACTATGGCTATGTGGCCGGGTATCGCCGGTTGGCGCACTCCCGCTGGGGTTGCCGTTCGAATACCACGGCTGCCTTGATTTGTTTCGCATTGCATCCAGAAAGGCGAGGTGGATCTGCAGCTCGACACGCTCTCGATTTGCTTTTGGGGCGAGAAACACGCGAGGCGCAAAATGTCGGCTATGAAGTTGCTCGAATCATTGGCTCGGAGCCTTCACGAGGCTGGATCACCTTCTTCGCTCGCTTTGATCAGGCCCTTATGCTCGACCTTTGCTGGCGTGTAGGCGCCAGCACGGAAGACGAGAGGGTTCATGAGTTGACAGATTTTATTCGCGGATTGCAAGGCCCGTTTGGCTTATGGCAATACGAATCGCGCCCCCAGGCTTCTCGTTGGGTAACCTTCGACCTGTTGCGCTCCCTCTCCCGACTCAATCAGGGCGGAGACTGGCTCAGCATGGAACCACGCACACCTTTTCAGGTGTATAAGCCAATCCACAAACGATTTTAGCCAGATCTTCATCGAAAGTCAGAGCGTATTCGTGGATTGAATAATCAGCTTCTGCCCTATCAAGAGGCTGAGCCATCTTACGCCAGGCAGATACCCTCTTCCCTCATCCCGCCCTTCATTAGCCATCCCAAGCTCGTTCCACCCTTATTGCGCATTAAGCATCATTGGGTGATGGCTAAATATTCCAGAAGGATGTGAGCCAGATGGATTGCTTTTTCATTTACAAGATAAGCATTCCGAAAAAACATCCTTCGATTTCGGATTAAAAAAACGTAAAAACTGGGTTATACTATATATATAACGGGGCGCTGCCCGGTTCATCGCTTCCTCCACAAATAACTCCCCCATTATCGGAGGAGCTCACCAGCAGCGTCCCATAATTTTTATTCATTCCCACAAAATACCCTTGGATTATGTATCTTTCACGAATCGGCTTGCGTAAAATTGACCTGTGTTCTCCCTGCAAAATGAGCGGCCAAGCTTTAGCTACCCAATTCGTCTAATGGAAATTCCGCAGTTACCTGCGGAAGATCGGACAGCGGAAGATGTATCATTGGGCCGCCATCCTTAACCGCGTCAGGCCATTCATCTACAAGCTCTGCAATAATCTGACAAAATTATACCTCCTGCAGATTTTGCACCTACAAGAGGAATATCAAACATGTGAGCACGTATTCTACCCAAGTTCTTCATGATGGATCACGGCAAAAATATATGAGCGGTGCCACAAATGAGGTTGGCGCTCCTGACAACAGGATATGGTTTTCTAAGAAAACAGTCCTGACGCCCCGGTTCAAAACCTCGATCCCGGTATTTGGACTCGGTGGTCACCGCTCAATTGCAGTATAGCACAAATCTCAATGAAATTATTCCATATGATGTTCAGAAATACAAAATCAACTCGCCAATCGCCATGCTCCGGCGGCAATGGAATACCGCCCTACAGAGCCGTATACATTTCTCGTAGGGCGGCTCCCAGGCCTATCTTTTATCAAACAGCCCTCACTCCCAACGCCATAGCCTTATAGCTAGCAGCGCCAAGAGGACCAGCCACCCTCCCAACACGGCGAAGTTTAATCCAATGGAGTGCATCGCCGGGGCGCTTACCATGGTTTGCCTTAATAAGTCACTTAAATACGTCAGTGGCAGCACATTCACAATCGGCTTGAAGAAGTCCGGCAACATGCTCGCATCAAAAATGCTCCCTGAGAGCATCATCATGGGGAAGTTGACCATTTGCGCGATCGCCATCGAACTCTCCAAAGAACGCCCCACCCCAGCAAGCACATACCCCATGCATACAAAAACCATCGTCCCTAATAACGCTGTTCCAATGAAGGGAAGCCAGGAGGTCACGCCCACGCCGAACCCGAAATAGCCCACCAGCAGGAAGGTGGCGGTCTGCATCAGCCCCACCGACACGCGCCAGCTCACCTCCGCAATCAGCATGGTCAGGCGCGTGACCGGCGTCACTCCGATGCGGCGCAGAACCTGCGCCTCTCGCTGTGCTACAAACGGCTGCGCCGTCCCGAAAACGCCTAGCCAGAGCAGGGCCACCCCCAACATGCCCGGCATGAAGAAATCGATCGAACGCAGGGGATCCGTCTGCACAGACAGCGCCTGCATTTCAAGCACCTTCGGCGACCCGCTCAGAGCCAGGTTAATCTCATTCAGCATCGTGCGCACGGTGCCCAACGCCAGGCCTGAGGAGTTGGGATTGGCGCTATCATAGAAGACCTCCGCCTTCACGCTTCGACCCTCCGCCAGCGCCTGACTGAGACCCTCGGGCAGGACGATCAATGCGTGCAGCCCGGACCCTTGGAGCCTACCCATCAGTTCCTCCCGATCCCCGAGGATCAAGTCGATGCCGCTGTGAGACTCCGGCGCTTGCAGGCTTTCCACGATTTGTTTGCCCGCCGGTCCGCCGTCCTCGTTGATAAGCCCCACTTGTAGGGTGAAGCTGCTCGCGCCGGAGAAGGCCAACCCAAAAAATACCCCAAAGGCGACAGGCAGCAAAAGGACAAACAACACCGCCGATCGATCGCGCAGGAACTGACGCGCCTGTGCTAAATACAGAGCCAATATCGCTTTCATGCTCGAATCCTCCTTCCCGTCATTTTCAAGAAGACATCTTCCAAGGTCGCCTGGCGAACGGTCATATCCTCAAATGCCAGGCCTTCCTCTTCAGCCAGATCAAAAAGGCCAGACATCGTGCGCGGGACATCGCTCGAGTAAAGCGTCACGCGCCCATTCTCAAATAGGGTCTGTCCTACACCAGGCAACGAGCCTAGCCGATCGCGCGACACCGAGCCCGACGCCACGAATTCAATAGCCGTCTCCTTGAAGTATTTATTGATCAACGCTGCCGGCGCATCCAACTCGATGATGCGACCCTGATCCATGATGGCCACGCGGTCGCAAAGCTGCTCGGCCTCCTCCATATAATGAGTGGTGAGCAACACCGTCTTGCCCTGGGCCTTGAGCCCGCGGATCACATCCCATAATCCTCGGCGCGCCTGCGGATCGAGCCCGGTCGTCGGTTCGTCGAGGAAGATCAGATCAGGGTCATTGATTAACGCCAGGGCAACGGCCAGGCGCTGCTTCTGCCCCCCGGAGAGGGACTTCGTCATCGCTCTCGCTTGTTCCATGAGACCCATTTGCTGCAACACCTCGTCGATAGGCAGCGACTTGGGAAACAAGTCAGCGAACAAAGCCAGCTGCTCACGCACCTTAAGCTGCAGCAGCAGTCCTGTCGTTTGCAGCTGAACACCGATGCGGGCGCGAATGAGCCTCTCTCGCGCTCCCTGCTTCGTACCCAGCAATCGAATCTCGCCCCCATCCGCCTGACGCAATCCCAACAGGCATTCCACAGTGGTGGTCTTGCCGGCGCCGTTGGGACCAAGAAGCCCAAAGATCTCCCCGCGCCCAATCTCAAAGCTAACCCCATCAACCGCGGTCACCTGAC
>CAYGXU010000065.1:0-17920 GCA_964353875.1 uncultured Anaerolineaceae bacterium
AGCTCAACCCTCGATCATCTCCATGGGAATCTCAATGGGCTCCTCAGCCTCCAAGCGAAAAGCATGGCAGGTCCAGTTACCCCCGATTAGTGACCAAATTAGATGCACCAACTCAGGATAAGCCATTTCTTTTAGATCCGTCTCGGACAATCCCCCCGGACCCTGGGGATGGGAATGGTAGATGCCGATCAGATCGAAGCCGCCCTCCTCGATCTTCTGCATCCCCGCCAATTGTCCTTCAGGATCCATGCGAAAACGGGTGAAGCTGCGTAGGGCATTAGTAACCGGGGCAATCATCAGCACCCTCGCCCCTTTCCCGCCCAGCAAACCGCACGCCTCTTCTGGGAGCCAGGATTGCACAAGTTTTCGCATGGCTTCCCATTGCAGCCGAGTCAGTTGAATCCCTTCCATACCGTTCATGTTTCTTGTCTCGTTGGATCTCACGGTCGTTATATCGTCATTCAGGAGAAAGGTTAGATTTATTGCGGGGTGAAGCAGACATCACCAATCCTGTGCAGCTTGTATAACCATCAAGTCCTCTTCACATTAAAAGGATCCTCCCTCCGTGAGTTGTCGTAAATCTCTCAAAGCCGCATCGATCTGATCCGGAGTGATGGGCTCTCCTGTCTCTCGATGGAATAGTTCTTTTGCGATCGCTTTCTCCAAAGCAACTTCTCGAATGGTAATATTTCTTTCCACGGCTTCCTTGACCAGCTTTGCCCCTTCGGCATAGCCAATGAGGGGATTGAGAACAGTCACGATAGCAGCATTCTTCGCCAGCCAATGTTCAGCCCTGGCTCGATTGGCCTGGATGCCGCGCACACACTTGCTCGTAAATACGGATATCGACCCGATGATGATCTGCATCATTTCAAACAGATGATGGGCGATTACAGGCATCATCACATTCAATTCCAATTGCCCCGCCTGAGAAGCTATAGCCACTGTCGTATCGCACCCGATCACATGGAACATGGCCATATTGAGCATCTCAGCCATGACGGGGTTGACCTTGCCTGGCATGATGCTCGATCCTGGCTGCACAGCAGGTAGACGAATCTCATCCAGGCCTGTAGAGGGTCCGGAGGCGAGCAGGCGAAGATCGTTGGCGATCCTGATAAGGGTGAGGGCTAAAGTACGCATCGCGGCAGAGAAATCAACCATATCTGCCATAGATTGCATCCGCTCGAATAGGTTATCGCTTGTCTTAAGATCCATTTTACTCAATCTTGACAAGCAGATCACCATACGTTGGTGATACTCTGGATGGGCATTCAATCCTGTTCCTACCGCGGTCCCACCAATCCCCAAGCAACGCAATCCCTGTGCGGCGCGCTCGATCCGTTGCCTGTCAAGTCTGATCGCGCTGGCATAGGCGCCGAATTCCTGTCCGAGGCGCATTGGCACCGCATCTTGCAGATGGGTTCGGCCTGATTTTACAATGTCATCAAACTCAAGCGATTTCTCATGAAATGCTCCCGCCAAATCATCTACCAGAGTCAGTAATTCATCCAATCTCCACAGGCAGCCCAAACGAATGGCAGTGGGGATGACATCGTTCGTTGATTGCGCCATATTGACATGGTCATTGGGATGGATGAGATACTGCCCCAATTCTCCCCCAAGGAGTTGCGAAGCTCGGTTGGCAATCACCTCGTTCATATTCATGTTGTGGCTGGTCCCCGCACCTGCCTGGAATGGGTCCACGACGAATTGCTCATCCCATTTTCCTGCGATGACTTCCTGAGAAGCAATGATGATCGCTTGTGTATGTTTTTTATCTAACCACCCCAAATCACGGTTTACCTCAGCAGCTGCTCGTTTCACCAGAGCTAACGCCCAGATAAACGCGCGCCAAGGGCGCTTTGCGGAGATCGGAAAATTTTCCACTGCGCGTTGTGTCTGCGCCCCATAAAGGACGTTTGCCTGCATCCTAACCTCCCCCAAGGAATCAACCTCAATACGATAGGGGTCGTGAGCCTTCATTGAAGACCTCATACACACTTGAGCAAGCGATGGAGCAAGATTAAATTGTGCCAATATAAAGATAAAAAGGGGCTGCCTAAATGGATATTTTAGACAGCCCCTCCAACTTGGTAAAACAATGTTAACTACCCCTCTAAAGCACTATAGCCTGGCCCCTTAGAGAAGTAGTCATAGTTTAATTGAATATCCTCAGTCAGATCCACGACTTCGCCAGCATCAAGAAGGCGAGCATGTTCAAGATGAACCGCCTCACCGCGGGCATTCTCGCCATCATACACTCCATCATATCCCGCTGTTCCGGCTGGCTTGCTTAAATACTCGCCGCCCTTTGCATTATAACTTGAAGGCACCTCTTCTTCAGGGAAGATAGCCTCCCATGGGCATTCAGGCACGCACGCACCACAATCGATGCATGTATCAGGATCAATGTAATACAATGGCCATTGATCGACGGGTTTTCCCGGAATGATGCATTCCACCGGGCAGACATCCGTGCACGATGAATCGCGCAGGCATAAGCTGGTAGTAATATGGGTCATTTTTTGATCCTCCGATAATATTCGTTTGTGCCCAAAGATGTTGGGCGAATGTGAAAGGTTACACTAAAGCAACCTCGAAGTTTTTCTCGACTTTAGACCAATTCACAACGTTCCACCAGGTGGCGATGAAATCCGCTCTCCGGTTTTGAAACTTAAGGTAATAAGCATGCTCCCAAACATCCAGGGTCATTATGGGAGTCATGCCCATGCTGAGTGGCGTATCTTGATTTTGGGTTGAAAATAGCTTTAACCCGCCCTTGGCATCTACCGCAAGCCATGCCCATCCGCTACCAAATTGGGTGAGAGCAGTTTTTGAAAATGTGTCGCGGAAAGTGCTGAATGCTCCGAAGGTTTTCTCAATCGCCTTTTTCAATGATCCACTTGGCTCTCCTCCTCCACCAGGCCCCATAATATTCCAATAGAGAGTATGATTGGCAAATCCACCGCCATGATTCCGGACCTGCGTTCGGATTGCTTCAGGGATGAGATTGAGATCGGTGAGGATTTGCTCGATTGTTTTCACCTGAAGTTCGGGATAGCTTTCAAGTGCAGCATTGGTGTTGTTTACATAGGCTGCATGGTGTTTGCCGTGGTGGATCTCCATCGTGCGTGCATCTAAATGCGGTTCTAAGGCATCATTCGCGTACGGCAATGCAGGTAGTTCATATGCCATTCGGTTCTCCCTCCTCATCATAAAATAATCAGTTTTTATTGGGTTGACCCAAGGGGACAATTCCATTACTATCAGCACGTGGAACGGTCAACCACCAAAAAGGATTGTAGACCGCGGAATCTATTTTTGTCAAGGAGAGGGGTGCAGTCCATAGAGTGTTGCATCTTATACTCACACGATGAGAGTTATGGTGGTGTGGGGCAGTTGCGCTGCCCTACACCACCCCAAACCTCAACAGCAAAGGGTATGCAACATCAAATTGAATACACCCCAAGGAAAGTTGATCTGAACGGTCAGGGCAGGATGATTATACCGAAGGACACGAAAGCGCCTTTTCCACCTTTTCTAGGACTGATTATCGGTGTCCTGGCTTCCTCGACCGCCTCGATCTTGATTCGTAATGCACAGGGGGAAGCGCCCTCTCTGGTCATTGCGGCGTATCGTCTTACATTGGCTTCTCTCTTGCTCCTACCGATTGTGCTCTTCCGCCGAGGTAAAGACTTTAAAGTTTTAACAAAGCAGTATTTACTCCTAATCTTCATTGCTGGGATCTCCCTTGCGATGCACTTTGCCGCTTGGATCTCTTCTTTAGAATATACATCAGTCGCTAGTTCAGCGATCCTGGTATCCATTTCACCTTTATTTGTGTCTCTCTTAGCACCTTTCTTCCTTAAAGAAGCGATCACTTACAGGCATCGTTATGGCATCCTGATTGCTTTCATCGGCAGTATTTTTATTGGATTAAGCGATACCTGCATAGTTCAGGGACGATTCGACTGCCCACCTCTTTCCAGTTTCTTCCAAGGCACTGCTATCCAAGGTGATCTATTTGCTTTGGCCGGCGCATTGAGTATTGTGGCTTACCTTCTCATCGGGAGATATCTTCGGGGAAAAATCCCTTTACTGCCCTATATTTTTTTAACCTACAGCGTTGCTGCCATCGGCTTGCTCATCACTGTTTTGCTGATGGATCTTGAGCCCTTTCATTATTCGCCGAGAATCTACCTCTGGTTTTTACTGTTGGCGTTGATACCGCAACTGGTGGGACATAATTCAGTAAATTGGGCTCTGCGATACCTCCCAGCGACCGTTGTTTCGGTTACACTACTGGTTGAGCCTGTGGCCTCGACTACATGGGCTTACCTGCTTCTTAACGAACAGCCCTCAAGTAATATGTTGATTGGCGCTGTGCTTGTCCTCATCGGGATCGGGCTCGCCTCCATACCCCAGGCGAAACCGTCCAAGGGCATTGGAGTGGAAAAGATCTGAATTTATCCTGGATCAGGAGGGTAACATGCAAATCCGTTGTTTTCGTTGTGGCTGGAGTTTCGCGATTAAGAAAGAGGAGATTCTATTTGCTCTCGAGACATTAGAGCAGAGCGGCGGCGTGCATTATGATGTGCGATGCCAGCGGTGCCGACATGCAAATAAACTATCATTAGAACAGCTGCGACGTGCGGCACCCCGAACTGAAACGAGTGAAAAAAAGGAAGCGCAGGACGCAGAGGAGATAGAGCAGGAATAGAAGGGCTGTGCCCACAGTGGATGGGTGCGGGAGCAGGGGTGGGTAGATAGAAGATATCGTGAATATACTTGAGATCGAATATCTCAGCATTGCTTTACCTAGCGAATAGGATATCGGGTTTTTCGAGTGCCTGATGCAATAGGGGGTAAGATGAGTATTGCTGTTTCTAAATAGCTTGAACTTCCAGAGGGGGCTGCCATAATGCGACAAGGAATATCAGCGGGCGAATAGGACCCATCCCTAAATCCCTTCGACTTCAAACCCCTCCCTTTAGGGAGGGGCAAGGGGTGGGTAGAGGGGCAGCGGTGGGCGACCATAAAGACCAATCCTGCACAGATGACCAGAATTATTCGAGGTATAAATGGCGACGCTGGATAATATCAGCCACACCATGGGGAAGCAAATATCGATAGGGTTCTGCGGAGCGTACACGTCGACGAATCTCACTGCCTGAAATGTCAATTTGAGGACCGTGAAAGAAACGGACTTTCTCTAATATTCCGGGGACTTTCACTTCTAATGCGTCAAGGTTGATTTCGGAGCTTTCCCTCTTTAGAACCCCGATCCAGTCGCACAATTCAACAAATTGAGAGGGTTGATGCCAGGAGGGCAGGTCTCGTAGGGAATCACCCCCCATAAGATAAACATATCTCCGGTAGGGATATTTCTCTCGCAACCACGCCATGGTCCCCACAGCGTAATGAGGAGGCTCACGGTCGATGTCCGCCCGAGACAGTTGAAATGCAAGATTTCCCTCAATCGCTTTCAAAACCATTTCCAATCGATACTCGAATGGTGTAATCGGACAGTCTGGTTTATGTGGTGGGATTGGCGTGAGCACCCATAATACCTGATCCAGGTCAAATTCCCCTTTACCTTCATCCGCAAGAATGAGGTGGCCGATATGGGGAGGATCGAAAGTGCCTCCGATAACGCCGACTAGTCCTGCCATTCGAGCTCGTACTCTCCAATTCTCACAGTTTCTCTATCAACTGCACCAGCCTCACGTAATGCTTGCTCCACACCGAGTTGTTCCAGGATGTGCTGAAAGCGATGGACCGCTTCGTCATATTCCCAATAAGTCATTGCCGCTGCACGTTCAATCGCTTGTCCGCTAACCCGCCATGCTCCATCAGGGTCGCGCGTGATTTTAAAATTGCGAGGATCTTCTTCAACACGATAAACCGGAAGTTCTTCTTCTCGCTCCTCAGGTTCGAGCTCCACAAGCTCTCGATGGGCTGCCCAAAGCAGAGTTTGAAGGCCGATGCGAGCGAGGGCGGAAATTGCACAAGGTGTCAGGCCTAATGCTTTGAATCGCCTATCAAACACGGGCCATGCTTCGGCTACCTGAGGAATATCGATTTTATTCACCGCCACGATTTGAGGTTTCTGAGCCAGTTTTTGATCAAATAGTGCCAATTCCGTATTCACCTGAGAGAAATCCGCAATCGGATCTGAAGAGGAACCATCAATGAGATGGATGATCACCTTTGTCCGTTGAATATGTCTTAGAAATCTTGAACCCAATCCAGCTCCTTGATGGGCACCTTCGATCAATCCGGGGATATCCGCCAGGACCAATTGAACATCTGTATTTAATTCCGCCACACCAAGATTGGGATAAAGTGTGGTAAAAGGATAGGGTGCAATCTTAGGTTGGGCGCGGGTGACCGCCGCAAGCAATGTCGATTTCCCTGCATTCGGAACACCGATGATGCCCACATCAGCAATCAACCGCAATTCCAAACGCAATCCACGTTCTTTGCCAGGCTCACCACGCTCTGCCATTCTTGGGGCCTGGTTACGCGCATTGGCAAAGCGCGCGTTGCCTCGCCCTGCTCGCCCACCAGAGCCTACGATTAGACGCTGCCCCACTTCCACCAGATCGCCTAATAAGTAGGCGCTCTCCTGATCATATACGAGAGTCCCACAAGGCACAGGCAGTATGAGATCCTTCCCAGACGCGCCTGTTTTATTCGAGCCTCCTCCAGGCCGACCATTTTCCGCCTTGAAGAGCTTCTGATAGCGAAATTTGGAGAGGGTTGAGAGTTCTCTCGAAGCCTCAAAAATCACATCCCCGCCCTTGCCGCCATTCCCTCCATCGGGCCCACCTCGAGGGACATATTTTTCTCGACGGAAATGGACGATCCCATCCCCGCCTTTTCCAGAAACGACCCGAATACAGACTTCATCCAGAAACATGATTCACTCTACGATAAAAAGGATATTGCAGTTTGATTATAACAAAGTGTACAAAGGCATGATTTGCGAAAAATTGCACAAACAACAAACCTGTGATAGATTTGAATTATCCTAATGGACATAATATTCTTGTCCAAGGTTTCATATCCCGTACTTCGATGAGGCGTGATCGTAATCTATCGATTACTCTGGTGCAACATTCGAATGGTCAACACAACAGAATCCACATCCATTTCATAGGTTTATCCTTCATCGAGGAACCCGAAACGATCCGTCGTAGCGGATAGGTAGGGCAGCAAATATCTTTCAAGGTCACATCTCTGATTGAAGGGGAAATAATCCTTTCTCAGTCTATTCCTCCGGGTTCCTTCATAGAGCCTGACCAATTGCCGCCCGATATTGCAATCGATGCCTATGCCATAATTGGAAAACACGGAGGTATCATGTCCTCAGCTCCCGTTCCAGATATTATCGTCAGCCGATTGCCTCTCTACTTGCGTGCCCTCACTCGCTTGGCTCAAGAAGGTCAGCAGATTACCTCTTCCCAAGAACTTGGAGCTAATTTAGGAATTTCTTCAGCACAAATCCGAAAGGATTTGTCACAATTTGGCGAATTCGGTAAACAGGGCACTGGGTATAATATCCCCTTCCTTATCGGACAATTACGGCGCATTCTTCATCTCAATCAAGTCTGGGATGTCGCTCTCATCGGCGCCGGCGATCTTGGTCATGCAGTCGCAAACTATGCTGGGTTTGTAGATCGTGGTTTCCGCATCGTTTCTGTTTTTGACAACGATGCAAGTAAAATCGGCCAACCTGTCGGCAAATTCATCGTGCAAAGCACTTCTCTCATGGTGGATGAAATCCAAACAAAAAAAATCCGCGTGGCCATGTTGGCTGTACCAGCTATGGAGGCGCAGGCCGTCGCTGAACAATTAGTTCAGGCGGGTGTCAAGGCTATTCTTTGTTATGCGCCAACATCCCTCAAATTACCCAAAGATGTCCAAGTACAATATATCGATCCCGTCTTACACCTTCAAAGGATGACTTTTTATCTCTAGTGCGAAACTCATCTTTGCACAACTCGCCCTGTCAATTCCAAACCCAACAATCCTGCGGTTGTTTTCCGCCTTTCCCTCTTCACTAAAACCCTTCCATTACAAAAACAGTGATAATTTTCATCGCCATGTTCGGGGAAATAGGAAAACGCCCACTCGGGCGTTCCGTCTTTGGTGAAATTGCTGATTGAGACTACAGGTCGAGTTAGACGGCTGGCAGTGCGCGTCTCAAACGTTCCAGCATGGTTAATGAGCGAGCGGCTCCCTTGGCGATGCACTCCACCGGATCCTCAGCAAGGTAGGCTGGCACACCCGTCTTCTGGGTGAGCCATTTATCCATCCCCCGCAGGAGAGCGCTTCCTCCGGTAATGACCATGCCTCGATCGATGATGTCAGAAGCCAACTCAGGGGGGGTATGCTCAAGAACATTTCTAATGGCAGCCAATTGTAATTCCAATGTCTCTTGTAGAGCTTCAACAACCTCCCCTGTGGCAAGCATCACCATCCGAGGCAGGCCGGTGACCTGATCTTGACCCTGTATCTCCATCTTGCGGTCTTCTTCTTGAGGGATGGCTGCGCCAATGCGAATTTTCGCTTCTTCCGCTGTTCGAGGACCGATTACCAAGCCGTATTTCTTGCGTACATAGCTCATGATGGCTTCATCTTGACGCATTCCTCCTATTCGCACACTATCGGCGGTGACAATCCCCCCAGTAGAGATCACCGCCGCTTGTGTTACGCCCCCTCCCAGGGTAAGAACCATGTTCCCGGAAGGAGTCGCAATGGGAAGACCAACACCGATCGCGGCTGCAAGCGGCTGCTGAATCAGATAGGCATCACGGCTTCCTGCTTGTAAGGCGGCTTCATGCACCGCCCGACTTTCAACACTAGTCACGCCGAATGGAACGGTGATCATAATACGTGGTTTAAACAACCGTGCTGGTCCACATACTTTCTCTACAAAATGACCCAGCATTCGATGAGTAACCTCAAAATCAGCGATCACCCCATCACGCAGCGGTCGCATTACCTGGATGGATTCGGGCACACGCCCATCCATTTCACGCGCAGCCTGCCCAACTTCTACGATCTTTAATTCATCAACATCGATCGCCACAACTGTTGGTTCATGCAGGACGATTTCACCGCCATCACAAATCAATGTGTTTACTGTGCCAAGATCGATCCCCAGATCCTTTCCAAATAATGCCATGGTTTTAAGCTTCCTCTTATCTTCCTGAGAAAATCTTTGCTTGTGGTCCTTTACGGTAACGGCGGACAGCATTCAATCGTAGGCTCGAACGTTTTAAAGCGGCCTCAATGGCCAGATATTGGTCAGTATCAGGAGGTAGTCCTTTCTGCAATATTTCCTCTGCCCGTCGCTTAGCATCTTGAGCCCTGGTTTCGTCGATCTCCTCGAGGCGCTCTCCAACATCCGCGAGCACAGTAACTACTTCTGGACGAACCTCCAATAAGCCGCCAGCAATGGTGAACACCTGCTCCTCCCCTCGATAACGTACCAGAAGGAAACCATAATCGAGGGTTGTCAGGAGAGGGGCATGGTTGGGAAGAATCCCGAGTTCCCCTTCGGCTCCAGGCGCAAGGACCATATCCGCTGGACCTTCATAGAGCAATTTGTCTTGCGTGACCACTTGGCAATGGATAGCCATCCCTTATTACCGCTCCTTTAGGAGACTTTCACCATCTGGTTCGCCTTCTCAGCTACCTCGTCGATGGCGCCAGCCATCATAAAGGCTTGCTCAGGTAGACTGTCATGTTGTCCTTCAATGATCTCCCGAAATCCCCTTATAGTCTCACGCAGAGGAACATAACGTCCTTCCAGACCAGTGAATTGTTGGGCGACGAAGAACGGTTGTGAGAAGAAACGCTCAATCTTCCTGGCTCGGGAGACCAATAACCGGTCATCCTCACTTAACTCATCAATACCAAGGATGGCGATGATATCCTGAAGGTCTTTATAACGTTGCAGAATCCTTTGCGTTTGGCGAGCGACGTTGTAATGATCCTCACCGACAATCTGAGGGTCCAAAATCCGAGAGGTCGAAGCCAACGGATCGACTGCCGGATAGATGCCTTTTTCAGAGATGGAACGTTCAAGAGCGATGGTTGCATCGAGATGAGTGAACGTGGCGACAGGGGCAGGATCAGAGTAATCATCCGCGGGTACATAGACAGCTTGCATGGAGGTGATGGAACCCTTCTTGGTAGAAGTGATCCTCTCCTGAAGCTCTCCCATTTCCGTCGCCAAAGTTGGCTGGTAGCCGACGGCCGAAGGCATACGCCCCAAAAGAGCAGAGACCTCTGCGCCTGACATACTAAAGCGAAAGATGTTATCAATGAAGAGCAATACGTCACGACCCTGATCGCGGAAATGTTCTGCCATGGTTAGCGCTGTCAGCCCGACGCGCAGACGAACACCGGGCGGTTCATTCATTTGCCCATATACCAGGACGGTATCCTTGAGCACACCCGACTCGATCATCTCGCGATACATCTGCGTGCCTTCACGCGTTCGTTCTCCGATCCCTGCGAAAAGCGAGTTGCCCTGATGCACTGTGGCAATGGAACGTATCAATTCTTGAATAATGATGGTCTTCCCCACACCTGCTCCGCCAAAAACGCCTGTTTTGCCACCTTTGGTGAAAGGTGCGATCAAGTCGATAACTTTGATACCAGTCTCAAATACCTCCACTTTGCGTGATTGCTCTTCAAATGCGGGCGCGGGTTGGTGGATGGGTCGATACTCTTGAGCGATCACTTCGCCTCGATGGTCGATTGGTTTACCCAGCACATTGAACACCCGCCCAAGCGTCGCCTCACCCACGGGGGCAAGAATCGGCGACCCTGTGACAAGGACCGGCATTCCTCTTCTTAGTCCATCTGTTGTATCCATAGCAACCGTACGGACAAGATGATCACCAAGATGACGCTGCACTTCCAGAACCAAAGGTTCGCTGCCATCAATGGGAACGGTGAGTGCATCGAACACCGCTGGTATTTCACCCGGTGGGAACTCACAATCGACAACACCACCCAAAATCTGCACAATATGCCCCCTCGTCCTCGCCTTTGCTGCTTCCACGCTTAATGACCTCCTCTGTGTTCATCGGATAAGGCCTCTGCGCCCCCTACAATATCCAGGATCTCCCATGTAATGGCTTGCTGACGGGCTTTGTTATACGCCAAACGAAGCGCGCTCACCAATTCGATGGCATTCTCTGTGGCATTCCGCATCGCCACCATCCTCGCTGCGTGCTCGCTTGCCAACGATTCTAGAATCGCTTCGTAAATTTGTAATGCGGTTAACCGAGGCACGATCTGATCGATCAGTTGCTCCTCACTGGGCTCGTAGATATACGTAGGCTCAACATGAGAACGGCGCTGATCCAAACCCTGTTGTCGAGCAGATTCCAGTTCAATCTTTAAGGGTAAGAGTTTTTTCATCTTCGGTACTTGTTTCAATAAACCAAAGAAATCCGTATAAACGATGAAGACTTGATCTGCTCGCCCTTGAAGATATTCATCAACAGCAAGACGACCTATGGCTGAGACATCCGCATAGGTCGGTGCGGCCGGCAAGTGGCTAAATTCAGCCATAATCATCTGACCGCGCCGAACCATCATATCGCGCCCTTTTCTGCCGACAACGATATATTTTACAGGAACATCTGCATCCCTGAATTGTTCCAACGAGAAGCGCACAATGTTCATATTGTACGCGCCTGCCAGCCCTCGATCGCCAGTGATGAGTAAAACCAGGAGTTGTCTTACTTCCTGCCGCTGAGTGAGGAGTGGGTGAATATAATCGCAGGCCGGTTGTCGCGAGAGATGCTGGAGGACTTCCCATGCTTTGGTTGCATAAGGTCGGGTTCGAAGCACAGCGCGCTGCGCCTGACGTACTTTACTGGCGCTGACTGCTTCCAACGCCCGTGTCACCTGTGCGATGTTTCGAACACCTTGGATGCGGAGCCGCATTTCCCGAGCTGAAGCCATCCTACTACTCCCTCAATCGAAGCCTAAGCTTGCCAAACGCGATTGAAAGCTTCGACAGCCTGGCGGAGTCGTGTCTGGGTTTCCAATGTTATCTCCTTCTTCTCAGCAATATCTTTCAGAATTTCTGGGTAAGAGGTATCCATGTTGCGCAATAAAGCCCGCTCCCAGACACTCACTCGCTCGACTGGGACCCTGTCACCAAAACCTTGAGTGCTTGCGAATAACGCAACAACCTGATGTTCCAGTTCCAATGGCTGATATTGAGGTTGTTTTAAGATTTCTTGGAGTCTCTGACCTCGAGCAAGTTGGGCTTGGGTGGTTGCATCCAAATCTGAGGCGAAGAGGGCAAAAGCAGCGACTTCTCGGAAGCTAGCCATATCCAATCGCAACTTCCCTGCCACCTGGTTCATCGCCCTTGTGCGCGCATCACCCCCAACGCGGGAGACCGACAAACCCACGTTAATCGCCGGTCGAATACCAGCATTGAAAAGATCCGTCTCTAAGTAGATTTGCCCATCAGTGATCGAGATAACGTTAGTCGGGATATAGGACGAGACATCCCCCAAGAGCGTCTCAATGATGGGAAGAGCCGTCAAAGAACCTCCACTGCCTTTAACTTCCGCGAAACGATAGCGCGCAGGATCGGCCATCATTTGTAATGCAGCTTCCGCTTCCTTTTTTGCCAATGGGCCACCATAATCCTTCCCATCGACTGAATCATTCAGCGTAGCTTCGCCTTCATAATCGCTTGGAACAATGACATAATGATCCGCCAAACGAACTGCTCGTTCCAGCAATCGACTATGGAGATAGAATACATCGCCAGGATAAGCTTCTCTTCCAGGAGGACGCCTTAGAAGAAGTGACACCTGCCGGTAAGCCCAAGCGTGCTTTGAGAGATCGTCATATACGATCAAGGCATCTGAACCTTGCTCAGCGAAGAATTCTCCCATCGCGCAACCGGCATAAGGAGCGATATATTGCAAGGCTGCCGGATCATCTGCTACGGCAGCTACAACAATGGTATGTTCCATCGCACCATGCTGCTCGAGAACAGCCACGGTTCTGGCGACAGCCGCTCGCTTCTGGCCAATGGCAACATAAATACAAGTAAGATCCTGCCCACGCTGATTGATAATCGTATCAATAGCAAGCGCTGATTTTCCTGTCTGGCGATCTCCAATAATTAATTCCCGCTGTCCACGCCCAATGGGAATCATCGAATCAATCGCCTTGATCCCAGTCTGTACCGGTGTATCCACATCTTTCCGTTCTACCACGCCGGGGGCGATCCGCTCGATTGGGTAGTAATCCTCAAATGAGATAGGACCCTTGCCATCAATTGGCTCACCCAGGGCATTCACCACACGCCCGATCAACCCACGTCCTACTGGTACGGAGGCAATTCGACCGGTGGTATATACCGCCATCCCCTCCCCAATATTGGAGAATTCCCCCATGATGATCACACCAATGCTCTCTCGTTCGAGGTTGAAAGCCATTCCCATGACACCATTGGCGAATTGCACCAGTTCCTGGGAATGTACGCTTGAGAGACCTGAAACTCTAGCAATCCCATCACTGGCCTCCAAAACGGTACCAATATCTTTGAGTTCCACCACGGGAACATAAGATTCGATTTGCTTCTGCAACTCCGACGAGAGTTTCTCCAGCATATCGGACATGACTCCTCCAGATGCAGGGATAGGATTACCAGATTACAAATTAGGACCCGGATAAGAGATTGGGAATAAGGTCACAGAGTGATACAGCAATGTGCATATTTTACCTTAAGGAAACGAGCTTTCTTGGGATGGGTACCATTGAACGAATGAAAAAATCATACCGAAGATCCCCCCTATTGTCCAGATAGTCTGGATACCGGCTCCAATTCCATTCTGCAACAAATACTCTGCTTTCAAGAAGAGATGCTGAATAAATAATGCTGAATCCGATTGAAAACAGGAACAAGTGTCTTTTAATTCCAAAAAGCAGATCTTTGCTCATCCTACCGCTTCAGCAACAAGCCAGGTGGTGAAGGTTATAACAGTCAATAAAAATATTCGATGAAGATACCCTTCAATGACCTTTTTTGAGCAAGATTTTGCCATCATACAGGGATGAGCATCAGGTATCTTCCACTTGCCCGCGTTTCTTCCCCTTACCGAGTTGCGTCGATCGCTCATATGCTGCCCAGATAGCGCGCGAGATCGCCGTACGAAAACCAGCTTTTTCAAGATAGTAAAGCGCCGCAGCTGATGTGCCTCCGGGAGAGGTGACCTGATTACGGAGGTTTGCCAGATGAAGCGGCGAATGTACATAGTAAGCGACGGAGCCGGTCACGGTCTCAACCACAAGCTTTTCTGCGATCCTGCGCGGAAATCCAAGATGCACGCCCGCGTCTACCATCGCCTCCATAAAAAGGTATACATAGGCTGGTCCCGTTCCGGAAAGGGCGGTGGCCATGTCAAGGTAATCCTCCTCCTCGACATAGATCTCCTCTCCGAGTGATCCCAGGATTTTTTTCGCCTGCTCATTCTGAAACGAATTCACTTCCGGAGTGGCAGCCCAGACCGTAATGCCCTTCCCCACCTGAGCAGGTGTATTCGGCATCGCGCGTACAATGGCCAAGTGTTTCAAGCGACGAGCGAGGTCGCTTAACGTAGCGCCGGCAACAATCGAAAGTACCAGTGCTCCCGGCGGGATTTCGCCCTGCAATCCTGTCAGGGCGTTAGAAAGGCTCTGAGGTTTAACTGAAATGATGACAACATCCGCTGCTCGAACGGACTTCCGGTTGTCGTTGGTTATGTCTACGCCGTAGGTTTTTTTCAACTCCCGTAATCGCTCTTGGCGTGGACCGCTCATGATGATTTGACGCGAATTGACTCCTGCACGTTCTGTTAGCCCCTTGACCATCGCCTCGGCCATGACACCAGGACCTATGAAATTTATTTTTAGTTCGCTAAGCATGATCTTACTCCGCCAGAATGAATTGAATGAATCACATCATTCTTTGTCTTTAATTTAATGCAAGGAATCAAGAATGGACAAAGGATTGCAAGGCTAATCGAATTCGCTCTTCGATATCCTCAGGTGTACCTGCCGGAATCGACTTCAACGCTGCCTGCGCTTCGAGCACGCTATATCCCAATGATGTTAGTGCTGTCAATACTTCACCATCGATTTCATTGGGGACCCCAACCCCGAACACAGGTACTTTCAGCCGATCTTTCAAGTAGAAGACTATCTTCTCTGCTGTTTTTCGACCGACTCCAGGCACACTCGTGAGTAACTCGGGTCGTTGTGTGGCCACCGCAGTTTGAAGCACCTCAGGGGAGAGATGGGAAAGGATCGCCAGACCTAAACGAGGTCCAACGCCATCTACCTTAAGCAACGTATTGAAGAGCTCCCTCTGTTCTGGATTCAAGAAACCATACAGATGGATGGCATCCTCTCGAACAATCATTTGGGTGTGGAGTAAAAAGGATTTTCCGATGCCTGGACAGAATGCTAGAACAGAAGTTGGGATTAGAATTTTAATGCCTACCCCCCCGACCTCCAAAACAATCGATCCTTCATCCATTTGTTGGACAGTGCCATGCACGGAGGCGATCATTGCTGTTCCTCCAGGCGCCGCATTTTTTGTGAGTGGCAATGACAGATCGCAACAGCCAGAGCATCAGCGGCGTCATCGGGTGTAGGTAGGGTATCCATCTGAAGGAGTGCCTTTACCATCACTTGCACCTGTCGCTTATCCGCATCCCCATACCCTGAGACAGCCAATTTCACTTCACGTGGCGCGTACTCGTCAATCGTAATATTCTGTTGAGCCAACACTAACAAGGCGACACCGCGAGCTTGGCCAACGGAGATAGCTGTAGAAACGTTACGCTGAAAATAGATTTTCTCGATAGCTGCCGTATCAGGACAATAATTGGTTAGGATCGCTTTCAAAGCGCTATATAAATCAAGCAGCCGGTCCGGCATCGGATGCCCAGCTGCTGTGGAAATCATGCCATAATCAACCAAATCCAATTGACCGCTCGAATGCTGGCGAATGATCCCATATCCTGTGCTGGCCGTTCCAGGATCAATGCCAATCACCAGCATGCATCGGTCTCCCATTCATCATCAACAGTCAAACAGCTTCGAGCATTTCAAGCGCTTCATCGGTTACCTCTAGATTCGAAAATACTTCTTGAACATCATCAAGATCCTCGAGATTTTCGATTACTCGCATGACATGGAGAGTCTTTTCCGGAGGCAATTGGGTGAGGCTATTTGGAATCATCCGCAGGGAGGCCTCTTCAGGTTGAATACCCATACCCTCAAGACGGTCATTGATCGTCTTGAATTTCTCCACTGGTGCAATGATCTCGATGTCATCTTGCCCCAGAACCACATCCTCGGCCCCAGCATCCACAGCCGCATCAAAAACCTGTTCGGGATTCGTTCCTTCCGACTCGAAGGCAAAATAAGCAGCTCTTCGAAATTGCCACGAAACCGATCCGGCCTCTGCCATGCTCCCGCCACCGCGTGTTAATGTATGTCGAACTTCTGCCACCGCGCGCTTGCGGTTATCGGTGACCACATCGATGATTAATGCCACCCCATTCGGTGCATAGCCTTCGTATAATATTTGTTCGTATGTCGCCCCGCTTTTTTCCTCACCCATGCCTCGCCGAATCGCACGTTCAATATTTTCCTTGGGCATGTTACTAGCCCTGGCACGGTCCACTGCCAAACGAAGAGCAAAATTGGAATCGATTTCCCCTCCACCCTCACGCGCAGCGATCGCGATCTCACGCGCAAAGCGTGTAAAGAGATTGCCTCGCTTCGCATCCGCAGTAGCTTTCTTGCGTTTTATCGTTGACCATTTCGAGTGCCCAGACATAGCCCACTCCTTGTAGAACCAGTGCTAATCATGAACATCTTAAACCTGGTTGATTTTCCCATCTGGAATGGGATGATTATACCATTGGCGGATTTCAGCCATCAAATCCAAGGGAAAATCAAATGCCTATTTTTCATCTTCCCATGCAAGCAGATATTGTAGTTTTTTAATCGTATCAACGCTTTGTCCTTTGTAATGGTTATTAGCGTATACCAGGGTTAATGGCGCCTGCTGATCAAGGTCTCGGATCTTCGGAATCCATTCTTTTAATTCCTCTTCGGAATAAGTATAGTCATAACGCTCCCATGCTTGTTCATGCTGCCACCATTTCTCAGCATTTCGTCCATGAAAACGGACATACCCTACTGGACCCGTTACGATCGCTAGAGGAGGCATCAACCCACTGATTCGAGGTTCATCCACGCAACAGAAACCCAAATTCTGGCTTTTTAATTGTTCAAAAATCTGCCCAGATACCCAATCGTGCCCTCGAAACTCAACCACGACAGGGTAATCCTGCAAGCCATCTCTTAATCGATTCAGGTATTCCCGATTCTCACTGGTTGGATGAAAGGAATGAGGGAATTGAACGAGAATGCAGGCAAGTTTTCCCGATTGAACCAATTGATCAATGGACTCACAAAAATCCCGACAATCGGGGGTTTCGCGCTCATGCGTCAGGCTTTTATGCGCCTTGATCGTGAAGAGAAAGTCGTCTGGAGTGCGTTCCACCCAGCCCTGGACGACCTTGGCTTCAGGCAAACGGTAGTAAGTGACATTCAGTTCAACGGTGTCGAATTGTTGAGCGTAAAATGAGAGCCATTGCCAACGTGGCAGGTCTTCCGTGTAGACAGGTCCCACCCAGTCATCATAGGAAAACCCGGATGTGCCTAATCGAATCATCGTCTCAACACTCCTATCTGATGGAATCTCTCGCGGTCTATAACCCATCTTTTGCCCGGATGACTTCGAAATAACTTCTAATCACCCTAACCCATCAATACTTTTTCATTTCCCATTCGTAACTAC
>CAYGXU010000066.1:0-7475 GCA_964353875.1 uncultured Anaerolineaceae bacterium
CAGCGAATGTTTGGCGCCTGACACGAAAGTTGGGATGAGAAAGAATGAGTGACATTCGATGGAAATCACGACCATTTTTGAATGACGATATTGAAAAAGTATCTGCGCTACGGAAGGTTTTTCTGGACCACAATACCGTTTCGGTCCACCGATCATATGAACCGGAGTACTATCGCTGGAAGATTCTCGAGAATCCATTCCAACGAGGCTTAATTCACATTGCTGAAGACAATGGCGAAGTTGTCGGCATGACGACAGTCACTCCGAAGAAACTTCTCATCTTTGGGCAATCCGTGATAGGGGCGGAGATTGGTGATACTTTTACTCATCCAAATTATCAGCGGCAAGGTATATTTTCAATATTGGTAAATCTTAGTCGTGAAAAGGCATTAGATTTGGGAATCAACTTGGTATATGGGACTCCCAACGAAAACTCCTTGCCGGGATATGAAAAGAAACTTGATTTTTTACAAATACCTTCCGCGCAGGTTAATAGTCTTGTCCGTCCTCTAAACATGAAACTAGTTTTGGAGTCCAGGTTGGGATCCAAAACCTTGGCAAGCACGTTTGCGCCGTTGGCGCGAGTGCTTTATGGATCACGATACCGAATTGATTCAAGTAAAAATAATCATCAGGATATCCAGTTTGAAGAAGTTTCTACATTTCCCGAAAACATAGAGAGGCTATCGAACACTGTCTGTTCAAAATACGATTGGATTTTGGAGAGAAGCAAGCTTTACCTCGATTGGCGGTTTGGCACTAATCCAGATTCATATCGTTTGCTGATTGTACGAGACTCTCAGGATATTCTCGGTTACCTGGTAGCGAAGATGGGACGTTGGAGAAACCTTCACGTCGGATACCTTGCCGATTTTTTGACTATTGAGAATAACCCGCGGATATTTGAAGAGCTGCTTTACCAAGCGGTCAAAGGTTTTATTGAAGCAAATGTTGACATGGTTGCCTGTTGGTCCATTAAAAATAGTTATTATGATAGAATTTTGCGTTCAAAAGGGTTCCAAGTGCACAAGCCTATTCCCATTATATGTTATCGTAAATCAAAGATAGGAACAGAGGTATTGGCCCGAGATGCAAGGTGGCATTTTACTATGGCTGATTCGGATAATATTTGAGGCATGATGAGGTGACTCTGGTTTCAGTTATTTTGCCTGTACGAAACGAGGCGGAAAATTTCGAGCGCAGCCTTCGCGCTATCCTTTCTCAAGATTATCCCATGGACAAGATGGAGGTCATTGTTGCAGATGGCTTATCGGAAGATGGGACGCAGCAAATTGTGAACCGATTCCAAAAGGATTACCCAAACCTTAAGATGGTGGATAATCCGGGTCGTATTGTTTCCACAGGTCTCAACACAGCACTTCAGTCTGCCAAGGGCGAGATCATCATCCGAGTGGATGGACATTGCGAGATTGCACCGGATTATGTCTCTTGCTGTGTAGCCTATCTGCAAGATGAGGAAGTGGATGTCGTGGGAGGACCCATGGATACCGAGGGGCAGTCATATATTGCCAGTGTGATCGCACTCGCGATGAGCTCTCCCTTTGGAGTAGGAAATTCCCCTTTCAGAACGGTCAAAGGGAAAACCATGCTGGTGGATAGTGTGCCTTTTCCGGCTTATCGACGTGAGATGATTGAGAAGGCAGGATACTTCGACGAAGAGCTCGTCCGTAATCAGGATGATGAGTACAATTATCGACTCAGAAAACAAGGTTCTAAAATCCTCCTTGCTAAGGATGTAAAGTCCAAATACTACAGCCGCAGCTCTTTTCCCTCGTTATGGCGGCAATACTTCCAATATGGTTATTGGAAGGTTCGTGTCCTTCAGAAGCATCCTGGGCAGATGCGGTTGCGCCAATTTGTCCCTCTGATGTTTGTGCTTTGCTTATTTGTCTCTGCTGTCTTAGCAATGACGACCGAGTGGGGAGTGATTTCATTCGGGATGATTATCGGGTGCTACGGCATTGCTAATCTCCTTGCATCCTTTTGGACAGCTCGAAAAGAGTTGAGCAAGATATTCCTCCTTCCTCTCGCCTTTGCCATTCTTCATTTAAGTTATGGATTGGGATTTCTCTGGGGATTGGTGAAATTCGTTCATCGCTGGGGAGATAAAGCGGGAATGGTGCCGTCGGCATCCAATTAATCAGGCGCTCCCCCGAGAAAGAAACTCAATCCTGGATAAATTCCCCAATTGATCTTTCGAGATGAATCATTCCTTCGTTGTTTTTTAGCTCAGTGAAAATGATAAATCGAGCTTGAGTGGTTAAGATTCCGTGAGGCTCTAAAGGTAGATTTATATTATGAATATTCAGGAAAATTCTAAGTTGAGTAATGATCAATTCCGTAATGGGATAAGCAAAATCAACGATCTATCCAAACGTTGCTTCGACATTCTGGTTTCTGTGATCGCCCTCATATTCATGCTTCCCTTTTTCGTTCTTATTGGCGTGTGGATCAAGCGCGATTCGCCAGGTCCGGTTTTCTATCGTGGGATTCGAGTGGGAAGAGGCGGTAAGCTTTTCAAGATCCTTAAATTCCGCACCATGCATGAGGATGAAGAGGGTCACAATGGCAATAATGTCACTGCCCATGACGATCCTCGTATCACGCGCATCGGTCGTTTTTTACGCGATACGAAACTCAACGAGTTACCTCAGTTGATGAATGTCTTGCGCGGCGAGATGAGCCTGGTGGGACCGCGCCCGGAGGATCCCTCCTTTCTCAAGCATTACAATCAGGAACAGCGCGAGGTACTCTCCGTCCGCCCCGGGATCACCAGCCTGGCCTCGGTGATCTATGCTGACGAGGAAAAGCTGCTTCAGACAGAGAATGTCACCGAAACCTACCTGCGCAGCATCTTGCCCAAGAAGTTGCGACTGGATCTGCTCTACGTCCGTAACCGGTCTTTCTTACTCGATCTGGATATCCTCTTTCGAACGATATTTGTCTTCTTCCCCAGCTTTCGGAAGGCAACCTCGAACGCTGAGGACATCGTTTTAGGGCCATTCCGTACCCTCCGGCGTCTCGTTAGCTGGTTCATCCTCGACGCGGTCATATCTTTTTCGGCTGTGGGGTTGGCTGGGATCATCTGGCGAGTAAATGGACCACTGGAGGTGGGCCTGGGGCGTTCTGTTCTCGCCGCGCTCCTGATGACATCGGTTTTCACTCTCATGAACTGGATCACCGGCGTGCAGCGCGTACATTGGCGCTATGCCTCCGCCAGTGAAGCCGTTGGATTGGTCATCTCGGTGACGGCTTCTACCTTCCTGCTGCAGCTGGTAAATATCCTACTCATCAGTCCCAACTATCCCTTAAAGATGCTCGTCATGACCGGCATTTTGGCCCTGGTCGGCTTCCTGCTCGTTCGCTACCGCCGCCAGTTAATCGCCGGTTTCCGCATGCGTCTATCGGGATTCAGGGCTATGGGGCAGGCTGCCCGCGAGCGGGTACTTGTTGTCGGCGCGGGCCAGGCAAGCCAGCTAACCCTCTGGCTACTGCAGAACAGCCCCTCGGCGAGAGCCTTCCAGGTGGTTGGCGTTGTGGATGATGACTTGAGCAAGCTAGGCAGCCTGGTACACCGTGTACCGGTCTTGGGGCTGTGTGATCGTATCCCTGAGATCGTCAAGCAATATGACATCGGGATAATCCTTTTTGCCATTCATAGCATCCACTGGGAACGCCGCAATGAGATTCTAGAAAGCTGCTGGACCACAGACGCTCGCACGGTTGTGGCGCCGGATATTCTCACCTTCTTGCGTAAGGGCACCGATCCGAAGGATCGACGCACATGGTTCCCCAATGGGAAAGAAAGTGGAGCCGCAGAAACGAAGACTCCTGCACCCGGCACGGATGAGCTTCGGCGTGATATCCATATTCTGGCCGAGCTGGCTCGACGCGGCGAGTACGCATCCCTGGCGCAAAGCTTGGTCGATTTGGATGAACTGCTTAGAGAATTTGGGGAAGTCCCCTCCGAATCGAAAATCATGCAAATCGCCAAAGAGGATATCGTCCGCCAGGCAGGTTTCATTGATCATCCCCAATAGGGATTCATGGATTCCTAAATGGAGGTTTCAGTGAAGTTGGCAGGGAAGCGCGTCCTGGTGACTGGCGCGGGCGGTTTTATCGGCAGCCATCTGGTGGAAAGGCTCATAGCGGAGGGAGCGACGGTGCGCGCCTTCGTGCATTACAACTCGCGCAACGATCCCGGCCTGCTTGCTCTCATACCAGAGCCAACCTTACGGCAAGTGGAGATCGTCGCCGGCGATTTGCGCGATCCGGTCGTAGTGCGTCAGGCGATTCAGGGCTGCGGGATCGTTTTCCACCTGGGCGCCCTGATCTCGATTCCCTATTCCTACCGGCATCCCTATGAAGTGGCTGAGACTAATTTAATGGGGACGCTGAATGTCCTCCAGGCCTGCCGCGAGGATCAGGTCAAGCGGATGGTGCACACCTCTTCCAGTGAGGTTTATGGGACCGCTTTGCGCGTCCCCATCGATGAGGACCATCCCCTGCAAGGGCAGTCACCCTATTCCGCCAGCAAGATCGGCGCCGATAAGTTGGCCGAGAGCTACTACTGCGCCTATGACCTGCCCGTAGTGACTTTACGCCCCTTCAACACCTATGGCCCGCGCCAATCCGATCGAGCGGTGGTCCCGACCATCATCAGCCAGGCATTGCGGGAACGAGAGATATACCTGGGCAATCTGGACGCCCGTCGGGATTTGACCTATGTGACCGATACCGTCGATGGATTTATCAAGGCGGCCACTACGGATGGTGTCGAGGGACAGACCTTTCATTTGGGGACGGGCTGCGAGGTGAGCATCCGAGAATTGGCCGAGAAGATCTTCCGCATCGTCGGAAGAGAGATGCAGGTCAAAGTCGATCCGCAACGGCTACGACCGGAGCGTTCCGAAGTACAACGACTCGTTGCAGACCCGTCGCGAGCGAGGGAAACCCTCGGTTGGGAGGCGAGGATCAGCCTGGAGCAAGGTATCAAACAGACAGTAGCGTGGGTTCAAAATAACTTAGACCTTTATCAAACGGGATTGTATCGGTTTTAGTGAGGAGTGAGTGATGATAGCTGTGGTTCTTGCGGGTGGCAAAGGTACTCGATTGGTGCCCTATACCATGATTCTGCCCAAACCCTTGATGCCCATCGGTGACATGCCCATCTTGGAGGTGCTCATCAAACAGATGCAATACTATGGCATCTCGGATATCGTGCTCACCGTGGGGTATCTGGCCCATCTTCTGCGAAGCTACTTTCAAGATGGGGCGCGCTATGGAGTCGATATCCGTTATAGCTACGAGGAGAAGCCTCTGGGTACGGCCGGTCCGCTGGCTTTGGTGGAGGGGCTCGATCAGACCTTTCTGGTTACCAATGGAGATGTGCTTACGACTTTGGATTTGGGTCAGTTAATGGCTTATCATCGCGAGCAAGGCGCGTGCGCGACGATCGCCATGCATCAGAGGACGGTGCAAATCGACCTGGGAGTGATCCGCCTTAACGGCGGCAACGAGGTGGAGGGCTATATCGAAAAGCCTTGCATGGATTATCTGGTGAGTATGGGCATTTATGTTTTTGAGCCGAAAGTCTTGGAGTACATCCCCCGTGGTCAGTACCTGGATTTCCCCGACCTGGTGCTCAAGCTGTTGGATGGAGGCGAGCGTGTTTTGGGGTATCCCTTTGATGGTTATTGGCAGGATTTAGGGCGACCGGATGACTATCAACAGGCCTGGGATGATTTTGAACGACTACGACCCGAGTTTTTAAAAGAGGAAGCATGATCTGGCGAGTACCACTTTCCGATTTGGATTTCGATGGAGAGGAGCGCCAGGCGGTTCTGCAGGTTTTGGAGAGTCGCTGGCTGAGCATGGGAGAGGTGACGCAGCGCTTCGAGCGCGCCTTTGCCGAGCAGATCGGGGTGAAACATGCCCTGGCCGTCTCCAATGCGACTGTCGCTCTGCATCTGGCCAACCTGGCTTTGGGGATCGAGCCAGGGGATGAGGTAATCTTGCCTTCCTTGACCTTTGTCGCCACTGCCAATGCCGTGCTCTACACCGGCGCCACGCCCATCTTTGTGGATGTTTGTAGCCTTAGTGATTTCGGGATCTCGCCCAAGGCGATCGAAGCGTCCATCAGCCCACGAACCAAAGCGATCGTCGTGATGCATTATGGCGGTTACTTGTGCGACCTGCCTGCCATTTTGGAAATTGCTGAGAAGCATGGTCTGGCAGTCATCGAAGATGCAGCCCATGCCCCGCGGGCTTCACGTGAAGGGAGGATGGCAGGCGCCTGGGGTGATGTCGCCTGCTTCAGCTTCTTCTCCAATAAGAACCTGGCGACGGGGGAAGGGGGGATGGTGACCACCGATCGCGATGACCTGGCAAAAAGTATTCGTCTGATGCGATCCCATGGGATGACCACCCTGACCTGGGATCGCCATCACGGTCACGCCCATTCCTACGATGTGGTTGCTTTGGGTTACAACTACCGGTTGGATGAAATCCGCTCCGCCCTTGGCTTAGCGCAACTGGCGAAGCTAGAAGGCAACAATGCGCGCAGGAGGGTGCTCAGCGACCGCTATCGCTGGGAGTTGGCGGAGCTGGAAGGGGTTTCGATTCCCTATGCACAGTATCCTGGCATCTCATCGGCGCACCTGTTGCCGATCCTGCTGGAGGGCGGCGTCGATCGGCAAGCTTTTATCGAGGCAATGAGGCAATGTGGGATCCAAACCAGCATCCATTATCCACCGATTCACCAATTTAGTTACTACCGTCAACGGTTGGGGGAGATGCGCTTGCCGATCACGGAAACTATCGGGGATCGCGAAGTGACTCTCCCTCTTTTCCCCACGATGAGCGAGGAGCAGACCGCCTGGGTGATCGAAGCGGTGAAAGTTTCGCTCAAACGAGCGAAAGAAAGCGCGCTTGCCCACCGGAAGCCCTCGAGCGTGAGCGCAGATTCTTAGAAAACGAAAAGCTCTTGCCTACCCCCCTTTCATCCCCCCATTTGCGCCGCTAAGAGCCATATAAGATATAGCCCTGAATAGCGCAAATGGGGGGACAGAGGGGGGTGTGACCGAGTGGCATCTGATACAGGTCTGTGACACGTGAGCGTTACAATCACAATGAGGCATCATGATGGTTGGGCGGGGAATAGGGTCGTTTGGTAAGGAGCGTGGGGATGCGATTGAACCCTCGCCGCGGAAATCCCAAAAGCAAGCTTTTGGACTCCATCTAGTCCCTATGTCATCCTGAGGAGTCCTTCGGCTTCGCCCTTCGACAGGCTCAGGGCAAGCTCAGGATAAACTCCGCGACGAAGGATCCCTGGGATGCGGCATTGATCCGTTTCATCATAGGGATTCTTCGCTGAGCTCAGAATGACATGCCCTCCTTGTGTCATCCTGAGGAGTCCTTCGGCTTCGCCCTTCGACAGGCTCAGGGCAAGCTCA
>CAYGXU010000066.1:7575-13649 GCA_964353875.1 uncultured Anaerolineaceae bacterium
TGTCATCCTGAGGAGTCCTTCGGCTTCGCCCTTCGACAGGCTCAGGGCAAGCTCAGGATAAACTCCGCGACGAAGGATCCCTGGGATGCGGCATTGATCCGTTTCATCATGGGGATTCTTCGCTGCGCTCAGAATGACATTTCTCCACCCAAGAGCAAGCTCTTGGACTCCGGGCTTTTAGACGCCAAACCATGATAATAATTGGGAAAGCCTTAGATCGCATATTGGAGCATGAGTGGCTGGTCCTGGCGCTCATCGCCTACCCCCTTTTATTCCCCCAGCCCTGGACTACGCCATTGATGCTAGTGATCCCGGGATTATGGCTCCTGCGAGCTTTACGGAAGGGTAGCCCTCTCCCCTTGACGCCGCTCAATCTTCCCTTACTGCTGCTTGCCATCATGCTGGCAGTGAGCCTCTGGGCGACCTATAGCATCGAATTTGGCCTCCCCAAAATCAGTGGGGTCATCTTCGGGCTAGGGGTATTCTTTGCCACGGTCCGCCACGGCCTCAGGAATTTCTCTTCTACGCTGCTTTTTTTCATGGGTTGTGGATTGGCTGTGGGTGGGATTGGGCTGCTGGCGACGAATTGGGTGGATAAATTTCCCATGCTGGAGAGGTTGATGGAGGGATTCCCACAGATACTGAGGAGCCTTCCTGCTGCCGCGCATGGTATCCATCCCAATGAGTTGAGCGGGGTTCTCATCCTTTTTCTTCCCCTGGCGCTGCTGGCAGCATGGCGCAACCTTCGACCTGCCCCTGGCAAGGATCGTGTTATCGTCATTTTCTGGTGGTTATCAGCGATCTGGTTAGGTGGGTTGATATTGCTTACACAGTCCCGTAGTGCGTTGCTCGGATTGGGTGTAGGTCTGGCGTTAGTGTTTGTCTTCGCAGGGCATCGAAACCGGATCGTGCTGCTGGTAGGATTGATCGTTTCCATTATCATGATCGCTTGGACAGGACCTGACAGGCTTATTGGGCTATCGGGGTTTTCCCAATATAGCAACACTGGCACGGGAGAGATCTCTCTCTCAGGGCGGGTGGGGATCTGGTCGCGGGCGCTCTTCGGTATCCAGGATTTCGCCTTCACGGGGATGGGGTTGGGTACTTTTCGGCGGGTGTTAGGAGTCCTCTACCCCCTCTTCATGATCGGGCCCGAGAAGGATATCGCTCATGCTCATAACCTCTTTTTGCAGACCGCTTTGGATTTGGGCTTGCCTGGGTTGATTGCCTTCATAGCAGTGTGGGTCGCGATTTTCGCCATGCTTTTCGAAAGACTCCGTCATGGACCCGGGAAGCTGAATTCTCTGGGGCTATCCACACTTGACATCGCTCTCAGCCTGGCTGGAGGTGTCAGTGCGCATTTTGTCTTCAGTCTCACAGATGCCATCGCGCTGGGAGCTCGTCCCGGCTTTTTACTTTGGATGATCTTTGGTTTATCTACAGCTCTTTATCTGAGGGGGCAACATTCGCCGGAGGGGAAATGGACTCACGCAAACGGGATTGATAGTGGTGTACCTCTGGAAAGAAGTGAGGTTGAAATAAGAACTGCCTCGAGCAACATCGAATAATGGAAAGCCTGACCTAATCTATTTATCTGATACTTCATGCGTACTTAAATTATATAAAAAGATTTATTGCTTTTTTTCCCTTAGGCGATCCTATCGCATCCTTTTCGCCTCAAGTGATGTGACAAATTTCCTTTATTAGGAATAAGACGAATGGAACTTAGACAATATGCTGTTTTGTTTTGGCGTTGGCTGTGGATGATTATCTTGGTCACATTCCTTGCTGCCACGGGTGCTTACATAAGTAGTCGTATGCAAACACCTGTCTATCAAGCATCAACAACGGTGCTTATCGATCAAGCTCCAGATGCAAGGATGCCTGACTATACATCTTTAATCATGAGTCAACAATTAGCCAGTACTTATGCCCAATTGATGACTAAGCGCCCCGTTCTTGAGGAAGTCATAGACCATCTAGATCTTAGTTTGGGACCAAATTCTCTAAGGGCAGCGATTCAAGTATCTCCCATTCAAAATACTCAACTTATCGAAATCAAGGTTCAACATACTGACCCAGTTGCAGCTGCGAATATCGCCAACAAGCTTGTATCCGTGTTCAGTGATCAAAACACAGAACTACAAGCAAGTCGATACGCTGCATCAAAAGAGAGCATGAGCGCACAATTAGCAAAACTTGAAGATCAAATTCAGCATACAGAAACTTCGATTTCGGAGTTGGGGTTCCCACGCACGGAATCGGGAAAAGCAGAGTTAGAAAGGTTTCAGAATGAATTAGCTCAATATCAGACGAGTTACACTGCCCTGCTCCAAAGCTACGAGGGATTGAGATTAGCGGAAGCAAAGACTGTTTCAAACATAGTACAAGTCGAAGCGGCCGTCATTCCCACTGGTCCAATCAAGCCCCATATCATGGTTAACACTTTCCTGGCGGGAATCGTGGGCGCGATGTTAGCAATTGGCATCGTCTTTTTAATCGAGTACTTAGACGATACGATCAAATCCACCGAAGAGACCAGTCAGGCGCTCGGGCTTCCGGTGATCGGCTTCTTGGCGCGCATTGAGGATCATATAATTGGAACGCCCCACGTTATCTTGCAGCCGCGTTCCCCGATCGCGGAGGCTTTTCGATCCCTGCGTTCGAATATCCAATTTGCAGGTTTCGATCGACCGATTCGATGCCTTCTGGTCACGAGTCCGGGGCCGGAGGAGGGCAAATCGACGGTGGCCGCTAACCTGGCGGTGGTGATGGCGCAGGGCGGGAAACGAGTATTGCTGCTCGACGCCGATTTACGTAAACCGAGATTGCATCACATCATGGGCGTGCCCAATCGCCTCGGATTGAGCGATTTCTTCATGCGTCACCCCTCCGAATTGGGCGGTATCATCCGACGCTTGGAGGAGAAAGATCTCTACCTGGTCACCAGCGGCAAGCTGCCGCCCAATCCAGCCGAGTTGCTTGGCTCAGAGCGCATTTTACAAATCATCAATATGCTCAAGGAGAAATATGATTTCATCATCCTCGATAGTCCGCCGGTTGGCGTTGTCACCGATCCGACTGTCCTGGCTTCGCGAGTAGATGGGGTTTTATTGGTCGTAGAGCCAAAGAAGACACAACTTGGAGCGGCGGTACAGGCGGTGGAGCAGTTGAGGCGTGCGGATGCTAATCTGATCGGGGTCGTGTTCAACAATGTACCCATTAAATACGCCGGCTATTACACTGGTTATGCCAGTGGGTATTACTACTATCAATACGCCTATTCTTATGGAAATGGTCGCAACGGCAAAGGACCGCTGGAATCCAAAAAGCGCAAGAAGAAACAACGGGTGAAAGTATAGAATGGATGGGGATTGTCACACAGGCGATTCCTTCTCAATAAGGGTAATCAAAGAAATATCTGGATGAGATGCGATCGATGATCTCCGTCATCATCCCCGCCAGGAACGCTTCCGATACCTTGTCAGATTGCCTGAGGGCAATCTCTGCTCAGGAGGGGATTGATTTGCCCTATGAGGTGATCGTCGTGGACGATGGCTCCACGGATGACACCGGGCAGATCGCGCTTGGATATGAAGCCAGGGTTGTCACATTGGATGGCCGGGGACCGGCAGCGGCGCGCAATACGGGCGCGCAGAATGCTCGTGGCGAGATCCTGGTCTTCACCGATTCGGATTGCCAACCGGCAAGAGATTGGCTGGCAAGATTGATCCTGCCTTTTCGTAATCCAGAAATTGTGGGAGTTCGAGGCGCTTATCGTACACATCAACAAAGCTGGGTACCGCGTTTTGTCCAGGAGGAGTACGCCTTTAAGTATCGGCGAATGGAACGCTATTCCGCTATCGATTTCATCGACACCTATTCCGCCGCCTACCGGCGCCAGGTTTTTTTGGAGAATTGCGGCTTCGAGGAGGCTTTCCCGGTGCCCTCGGTGGAAGACCAGGAATTTTCCTTTCGCCTGGCGCGCAAAGGATACAAGATGGTTTTCGCCCCACAAGCGATCGTTTTCCACCGCCATGATCGCAACCTGGGCGAGTATTGGAGGCGCAAGTTCGGTATCGGTTATTGGAAGGCACTCTTACTCCGTTGGCTTCCGGAGAGGGTATTTGCCGATACCCATACCCCGCGATCACAGCGGGCTCAGATTTTTCTGCTGGCGCTAGGATTCATCTCCTTCGTTCTTGGTCTCTTTTGGAAGCCGTTTCTGATCATCAGCATTTGCTGCCTGATGCTTTTCTATCTCAGTGCAATCCCATTTCTGTTTCATCTGGTCAAGAATGACGCAAGGCTACTGCCGGGAGGGATTTTCCTGCTTCTCGTCCGAGCTGCGGCTTTGGCTTCTGGTCTGATGCTGGGTTTTGTTTTTCCAACCGCCCGATCTCCTCAGCATACGAATCCCTTCAAGATCATGGAACGAGTCTCGAAGCGGGAAATGGATCTGGTTGGGGCGATAGGCGGTCTGATCCTCACCGCTCCTTTACTGGCCTTAGCGGCATTGGCGATCAAATTGGACAGCAACGGCCCGGTATTTTTTACTCAAGAACGGGTCGGTCAAGGCGGGAAGAAATTCAAGATCTACAAGCTACGTACCATGGTGGTGGGTGCGGAGCAGCAAGTCAATCAAGTGTTGGCTTACAACCCCTTGCATGGACCGGTGTTCAAGGTCCCCAACGACCCGCGGGTGACACGCGTGGGGCGCTTCCTGCGTCGCTGGAGTCTGGATGAACTGCCCCAGCTTTGGAATGTGTTATGTGGGCAGATGAGTCTGGTGGGTCCCCGACCGGAAGAAAGCTGGGTTGTGGCCCAATACAACGATCGACAGCGTTCTCGTTTGTTAATCAAACCCGGCCTCACCGGACCCATGCAGGTGAATGGACGGGGGAATTTGGATATGGAAGCGCGATTAGCGTTGGAATTGGACTATATTCAGCATTATTCCATTTGGAAAGACTTTGGCATTCTCTTCAAATCCATCCCTGCGATCGTCTCAGGCAAGGGAGCCTATTAAAAGGCATTGCCAAGAGTTTTTTAGCTGAAAGAATCCTCTCTTGTTGGCAATGTAATGGCTTGTGAGCAGTTTGGGAGAGACATCGCGCTGGTATTCTGGTATGATTTCCAGGAGTTGAAAAAGGAATTTCTATAAGTCATAAGGAAGCTCTCAATGCCCTCGCTCCTTTTTGTTTGCACAGCCAACCAATGCCGTTCCCCGATGGCCATGGCGTTAATGCGTCAACGACTGAAGGAGAGGGAGTTGGCAGATACATGGAAGATCGAATCGGCGGGAACATGGGCGATCGAGGATTTCCCTGCCACCATTAATGCCATCCAGGTCATGAAAGAGAGCGGGCTTCCCCTGGAGGATCATCGTTCCAGAAAGGTTACAGCGGAAATGCTGGCCAGCATGGATCTGGTTGTCACCATGGAAAAGAACCATGCTGAAGCCCTGAAGAACGAGTTTCCCGAACAAGCTGATAAGGTATATGCATTAAGTGAGATGATGGGGGAGCGCTGGGATATCGTCGATCCGATTGGCGGGTCATTGGAGGACTACCGCACGACCGCAAAATTGTTGGAGGATACGATCTCGGAAGGGCTCGAGCGTATGCTTGAATTGGCCAGGTTGAATGCAAATCAAGGACATGCGCAGTAGAAGCCCTGAAGAGGATGAGAAACGTTTCCGAATAGGCGCTTATAAGCGACCCATGTCCGGATCCGCCGAAGGAGATTAAATCAGAAGCTTTTTACCACGAAGGATTTCCGATTGCATGGATTTATTCGACCTCCGGAAAATAGGGGGTCGTTTTTTGTTTGCTGATGATCTCCAAAGCCCCCTCTCCCTTTGGGGAGAGGGGGTTGGGGGGTGAGGGTTCTTCCCCCTCTCTTGCTTTTTTGCCCAGAAGGAGTCAGGATTCTTTGGACGGATTAGCCTTCAACGATGAAAACATTTTTGGTTTCTTTCAGCGAGATTGCATGTAGAAATTTGTGTTGATTGAGGATTCTGCATAAGCGTTAACCATTGAATTAGCCCTCATCGGAGTGTCATGAGCGAGTTG
>CAYGXU010000066.1:13749-17662 GCA_964353875.1 uncultured Anaerolineaceae bacterium
CTGCATAAGCGTTAACCATTGAATTAGCCCTCATCGGAGTGTCATGAGCGAGTTGGATTTAATCGATTGGCAAATGATAGGGACGGCTGTTTTATGGATCGGGGGATTGGCGATCCTGTTGGCAACTTTCGGTTTCGCCTATTACCAAGCTCGATCGGGAGGTCAGCCCCTACGGATTCATCTCCGTCAACCGAAAATTCAGGTCTGGCTGAATCTTGGGATGTTTTTCTTCTCGTCCGGTATGTTGGCCACCTCTGGGAACACCCTGGAGATGGTCCTTTGGGCGTTCCTGGCAGTTACGTTCCTACTTTTTAGCGTCCTGGCTATGCGGAAGGCGAAAGGCGGGGAAGGATAAGTATAAATCAAGATGTGGATGGGCTTCTAATGCCTGGCAGGCAGTATCCAAAAAATTGTCTGTTGATCTACGCTTCGGATCGAAAGGATAGGAGATGAAATATCGTGTCCTCTTCTATTGCCCGGATACCCATATTCAATATGATGGCCGAACACCTTACCAAAAAGGAGTAGGAGGCGGGATCACGGCCCGCATCCGTATGGCACGTGCCCTCTCTCGCGCTGGGCATCAGGTGCAAATGATCGTCAATTGCCCGCGTAAGGTTCGCCTCGATGGTGTCGAGTATCTTCCTCTCTTGGAAGCGAACCGCCTGGTGGGAGACGTGCTGATCTTGAATACCTCCGGCGGAACCCTTGACCTCTCCCCGGTTCTCAACCTGCAAGTAGAGGTGGGATTACGAGCGGTCTGGACCTCGGGTACGATGAAGCCCGGCGGGCTTGACCATATAGGCTACGATTTCGTCTATGCCAAAAGCAATTTCTTGAGGGGAGTGGCGCTTGAAACTTGGGGAGTCCCTCAGAATAAGATTTTCGTGGCCTACAATGGTTTCGAGGAATCAGATTTTACTCATGCTGAGAGGCGCAAGGTTGAGCGCGACCCCTGGCGTTTGGTATATTTTTCCCATCCTTCGAAGGGGCTGGACACAACGATAGATATCCTCCATCGATTGCAAGCGGTGGATTCACGCTTCCATCTCTTTGTTTATGGCGGGTCGCAACTTTGGGGTCAGGAGGAGCAAGCGCTGCCGTCTGCAGAAGGGGTCTATTATCACGGTTTGATTGGGCAAATGGAGTTGGCCAAGAACTTGATGACCTGCACTTACTCGATGAACCTTCAAGCGCGGTTGGAACCTTTCGGGATGGTGATTACCGAATCGATGCGCGCTGGTTGCGTTGTTTTAGCCAGCCCGGTCGGGGCATATCCGGAGTTGATCCGCGATGGGGAGGATGGGTACCTGATCATGGGGGATCACACCTCCGAAGGGGCCAGAAGTCAGGCGGCAGAGCTGATTCTCCAACTCCACCGCCAGCCGGATATCGTGTCCTATCTTCAACGGAATGGACGCAACGTCATTTGGGACACGGATACGATGGTTCGTGTCTGGGAAGGCCACTGGCGCTGGTGGTTTGAGCGCGAGCAGCCGGTAGGCAGGCGCATCGGTGTGTGTGCCGCTTGTGGTGGGGAACAACTTTGGTTGGAGGATGGTTACCATTGTATTGAGTGTGGCTGTTATTCTCGTGGGCGGACTCCTCCAGGCTCGGAGTGCTCAGGCGTTAATCAACAGTGACAGATTGGTGAGGGGATGTATCCCAATTATTAAAAACATCGAGTACTGGATCGTCGCCGATCGCACTTCGATGGGTATATCTGCCAAGCACAAGCGGATCTGAGACTGTCTGAGTTGCAGGGCGAGGGATGGACTACCGGATCCACACATAGCGATAATTCAATTTATTCTCTATGGATCCCGTAATTCCGATGAGGCTGGATGGATTTTGCTATAGTACCAATGTACTCCGCTGACCCGTACCCCCGTACTCTAGCGCATACCCTGGTCCTTTCTCTAAAATAGAGTAGAAAGTAACCTTGAGCTTTGTGTAAGTGTGAGGATTTTTATTTTACGTAAAATCATCATAGATGAAGACAGGTATTGGGGAGTGGCGAATGAGGAGAAGATATACTCCGCGACGGCCTGAGCCGAAGCGTGAGACAACCCTAAATTCGAATATTATCATCATGGGGGTGACGATATTTTCGCTTTTTGCCTGTTTTGCTTTGGCAGGACCTCTGGGATTATTTAATTGGCTTTCTAATCAACTCAATGCCATCGGGAAAGAGTCTGCCGCTGCGTCGCATGAAGGTCTTCCCATCCTGCTGGGGGTCTACACCTCCGAAGCCCTTCAGGTGACGGCATGGGAGATCGAGAACTTCGACCAATGGATGCAGGAGAATCGCCTGGATAAGGGGATCTCCATTGCCGGGACCTACATGGATTTCGAGTTTCACAACCCGGATTTCAATGTCAAAAAGGAACTCAATGCTGCCTGGGAGTTGGGCTATACCCCCTTCATTAATTTAACAGCTTATCAGCGCACAGCCGAGCAGGTAGCCAATGATCCCGAGTTTGAAGATCGTATTCGCAAGTGGGCGGCAGCATATGCACAATGGTCCAACGGCGGCAAGAAACGAGCATTCATCGCCCCATTGCAAGAAATGAACGGTGGTTGGGTACGATATGGACTCGATCCTGAGAACTTTAAAGCAGCCTGGCACAAGATTCAATATATCTTTGCTCAAGAAGGGGTGGCTGATCAAGCCGTAAGCTGGGTTTTCGCCCCCAATGCCTGGAGCGAGGAAGGGCACGGATTTGAGCTTTACTATCCGGGTGATTCGACAGTCGATGTACTTGCATTCAGCACTATGAACTTCGGGTCTTGTGTTGATTATGGCGATGGTTGGGATACTTTTGAGGATATCTATTTGCCTTACTTAAATCGAATGAGGGAGATGGCGCCAGGAAAGCCCATATTTTTATCCCAGATGGGAACCGTTGCGGTTGGGCCGGAAGGTGAGGATGAAAAATTAAAGAACGATTGGTTGCGGGATACCTATCGTAAACTAGCAGCTTATCCTGGTGTAAGAGCGATCATTTATTACAACGTCCTCAAGGCTGAAGCAGCCATTGACCTCTGTCGACCGGTGGATTGGCGCGTCTTCGATCAGCATTCCGGATTGGCGTATAAAGGCTTTTTGGATGCTGTTCGTAGTGAGCAGTTCGCATATTGGGGGCCAGACAGCAAGGAAATGGTCGAGACCGGTTTCGGTCGTCGTAAGGGGAATCATTATGCTGATATCTGGCCTGCACAACCCTTTACAGATGTGGAAGATCCCTGGTATTACCCTTGGGTCGATGCATTGACGAAGGCTGAATTAGCCATAGGCTGTCGCATGGAAAGGTACTCATTCCTCAACGTTAGTCAAGAGTACGAATTCTTTTGTCCTCAGAATCCGGTGACGCGGGCTGAAATGGCGGTTTTCCTTGGGTTGGCCATGCATGGGCCTGGTTATTGGCCTCCGCCAGCAACGGGGATCTTTGAAGATGTCCCTTCTGATCATTGGGCTGCGGGTTGGATCGAGCAATTGGTAGCGGATGGATTGAGCTCCGGTTGCGGCAATCAGCGTTATTGTCCGGATGACCTGGTATCCAGGGCGCAGATGGCTGTTTTCCTGGGGAAAGCAAAAAACGTGATCTCACCTTCAGCCACTTCGCAACCTACGAATCAGCTTTTTAAAGATGTGAATCCAGAGGATTGGGCTGCTGTGTATATCGAGGAATTGGCTCGGGAGGGAATCACAGCAGGATGTAAAAGCGGACAGTTCTGCCCTGAAGAGGCTGTATCCAGGGCCGAAATGGCGGTTTTTTTGGTGAAAACATTCAATATCCCGATCCTTGAGTCCTCAAACTGGCTCTCGAATCCATAAATTTTCATTGGCCAACAACCAGAAATATGCAAATATAAAATGGAATGCTCAATGGAGAGGCTGAGCAGGTTCCTC
>CAYGXU010000067.1:0-17376 GCA_964353875.1 uncultured Anaerolineaceae bacterium
CCTGTGATATGGATTACTTGCGCCTTCATCAGCAGTCGATCCAGGTTTTCCCACAACGCATAGTTAATTGAACGTGCGCCCCGACTGCCGCCATACACAAGCAGTACCGATTTGTCCGTGCGAAATCCCAAAGTCTTCCGTGCGTTCTCTCGATCCGTCATTTTCATACTTTTTCGTGTGGGATACCCCGTTACCACAACCTTTTTCTCATTTTGATAATAGGCTTTCGATGCCTTTGTCGTTACCGCAATCCGATTTGCCAACCGGCTGATGATCTTCAACGCCAGTCCAGGCTCGATATCGGGCACGTAAATTACTTTGGGCACGCCCCATCCCGCTACCGCCATAGGCATAGCCACGTATCCACCAGTAGAAAAGATGACATTCGGTTTAAACGCTTGCACAACCCTACGGGCTGCAAAGGTACCTCGGATGAGCTTCCAGAAATTGAGCGGTAGGGCACGTAATCCAACACCGTGCACACCTGCTGCTGGAATCGCCCGAAATGGGAATCCCGCTCGTTCAACCAATGAGGCTTCCATACCACCTTCTCCACCAACCCAGAGAATCTCAATTGGTTCGCAAAGTTCTTCGAGGACGGCCAGCGCGGGATACACGCCCCCGCCTGTACCCCCCGCCGACACTAAGAGTCGTAACATGTTCTTTCGATCTCGTTAATCCAGGTTTCTTTCTAGAGATGTTGAGCAACAGTCCAATCCCTGCCATATTCGTCACCAGACTCGAACCACCATAACTAAAAAATGGGAGCGCGTTGCCTGCAAAGGGAAGCAAACCTAGCAACACAGCCATATTGATCAAGGCTTCCAAACCGATCCAAAAGGTGATGCCACAGGCTAATAACATTCCCAATCTTTCATTTTGCTCAATCGCAATGCGGAACCCTCGCCAGACCAACAATGTAAAAAGAACCAGAACCAAAAGCACTCCGATCAGGCCTAGCTCTTCGCCGATCACAGCAAATATGCTGTCAGTGTGGGGAGCAGGTAGCAGACCGAATTTCTCTCTGCTAGCACCCAACCCTCTACCCAATATTCCCCCCGAGGAAAAAGCTTGGAGTGACCGTTTCACATGATAAGAAGCCTGTTCCACATTGAGTAAGCCATTTATGAATTCGGTCCATCGCTGTCGTCCCGTGTTGCTCACTCGAACAAGCAACAAACCAATCGCACCGCTGCCGAGGGCAATCGCCAGGGTTTGCGACCATGTGGATCCAGCCAAATAGAAGAGTGCCAGAGCAACCACACCAATTGTGATGGCTGCACTTAGATCGGGCTGAAGCAGGATCAACCCGCTGACAAAACCAATCATGACCACCAAGGGGATAAGGCCATACCCCCAATCGACCAATCGCTCTTCCTTCGACTCCATCCAGACTGCCAGATAGATGATCATCGCCAATTTGGCCATTTCTGATGGTTGCACCGAACCGCCCAAGAACGAACGGCGTGGCTCTCCGCCCACACCTAGTACGAGAACAGTCAATAAAGAAAAAATGGTGAATAATATGATCGGCAGCGCAAAGTTCCGTACCCATCGCAACGGGATCCTAGAAGCCAGAACCAGCGCGACAAAGCCAATGAGTAGATTCACCAGTTGGCGGCGGATGACCGCATTTGAGTCCTTATATACTCTCCACGAGACATCCCAACTGGCAGAGTAAACCATCACCAGACCAAAGGTGATCATCGCGATCACTATAACGATCATCCACGGGTCATAGCCAAAAAATGTGGATCGCTTTGGCTTAACCGTCTGAGTGCGAAAATCTGATAACGAAGTTCCCATCAAAGTTCATTCACCAGTTGTCGAAATCGCTCACCACGTTCTTCAAAATCCCGAAATTGATCAAAACTTGTTCCACCTGGCGCCAAAAGGACGATGTCGCCTGATCGAGCCAGACGCGATGCCGCCACTACCGCTTCCTCAAATGTCGTGTGCATCTCGATGCTTTCCAGAGATTCTCGATCGCTGATGTCTTCGATGGCAGCCCCTATCTTCTCGGCAGCCTGACCAAAGAGGACGAGGTGGTTTACGCGCCGTGAGACTACTTCCGCAAACTCTTCCCAGGGGAGATCCTTATCCTTTCCACCTGCCAGAAGCACAATTGGCTCGCTGAAAGATCGTATGGAAGCAATGGCGCGTTCAGGTGAGGTGGCAATCGAATCGTTGTACCAATTCACACCCCGAATCTGGCGCACAAACTCCAATCGATGTGGCAATCCTTTAAATTCACGAATGGCCGCTTCCATCACTTCCAGCGGAAATCCTGCTCCCGCTGCGATCGCACAGGCCGCCAGAACATTTTCCTGATTATGACGCCCGCGCAGAGGGATGCTCTCAACGGAACAGATCTGTTTCTCTTGCCCATCTTTCTTCAACCAGATCTTCTCGCGATGAGGAAATGTGCCCTCTTCAACCTTCTCCTTATTCATCCCAAATGTCAGCAAACGGCCTTTAACCCTATCTCGCAAACGCCAGGCATCTGGGCTATCCTTCCCGAGGACGGCAATTTCCTGTTCATCCTGAAAATCCAGAATCTTGGCCTTCGCCGCTAAGTAAGCCTCCATCGTCCGATGGCGATCAAGATGATTGGGAGAGATATTCAGCACCGTTGCAATCGTGGGGCTGGTAGTCATCCATTCCAATTGAAATGAAGACAACTCCATCACGACCCAATCATTAGGATGGATCGAGGGTAAGTCCAGCAGCAATGGATGACCTATGTTTCCTCCTACCCAAACTCGACTGGTTGCCCTCATCGCTAATTTCGCAATCTCTCCAACCAGTGCTGTCGTCGTACTCTTCCCGGCAGAGCCTGTAATCCCGATAACCGGGGCAGGGCAAAGCTCCATGAAAAGCTGCGAATCATTGGAAATGAAAATACCCTCTTCCACGGCATGTTCGATGATGGCCAGGTCAGAAGGGACGCCTCCAGATAGATAGATCTGGCTTGTGCCCATCAACAAACCCATAGGATGTCCCCCAAGCACGTATTCGATGTCGAGATCCTTCATCTCCTCCATCGCTCCAGCCAATTCATCTGAAGATTTCAAATCACTCACAATAACCCGAGCACCATGCTCTGCCAGGAAGCGCGCAAGCGCTTTGCCTTGACGGGCTAACCCAAGCACTACAACCTGACGATCCTCCCAATTTCTCAACGATACCCTCTTAACGCTGTAGTCGATTCCCACTCGATTTGGCAGGAACATCCATATCGATACCCAACCACAAATGCCCAGGGTTCACAAAACGGGCTTCTCGAAGTTCCACCCCATTGCTCCCTCCCCCACTTCCATCAAGCGTGGAAGGGTGGACAAAGCATAATGTCGGCTTTACTCCATACTTCTCGCTGTAATAATTTACCGCAGCTGTAATCTTGTCTTTCAAAGGTCTCTTGCTATCATCAAGCCAAAGCATCCCTGTTTTCATTTTTTTCCTTCCACTAAATTAATGCCAGTGCTACTCCAATCATTGCAGTTAAAAGTGCCACCAACCAGAAGCGCTGAACAACCTGTGTTTCACTCCAGCCGATCAATTCGAAATGATGGTGAAGGGGCGCCATTTTAAACAGCCTGCGGCCCTTCGTAAGTTTGAAATAAGCCACTTGAAGGATGACGCTTATTGTCGAACTGAATGGGATAACAGCGATCACAGGCAGTAAAATCCAATGCCCCGTCATAAAAGCGACCACAGCCAAGGTGGCACCCAGAGCCAAGGATCCTGTGTCACCCATGAAGAGTTCGGCAGGATGAACGTTGTACCAAAGGAAAGCGAACAATGCCCCAACAATCGTGAAGCAAAAGCGGAAAAGAAACACCTGCCCCTGCAACATTGCAATCGCTCCGTAAGCTGCAAATGCGGTTGCCGAGATCAATCCAGCCAAGCCATCAAGCCCATCGGTGAGGTTGACCGCGTTGCCGAAACCGACAATGAAGAACATGGCAATGGGAATGTACCAGATGCCAAGGGAAATCTCGTCAGGGTAGTTGGGTATGTACATCTGAGGCGCATCCAGCCCATATCTCAGCACAAAAGCTGCCACCAATGCGATGACAACCTGCCCAATGAATTTTTCTCTTGGCCGCAGCCCTTCCCCATGACGCTCCGGACGAAGTCCTTTCCAATCGTCCCAGGCGCCCAAGAGCGCATTGAGGAGTAACACTGAAGTCGGTAATAGAATAGAACGCCCAAGAACCGTAAGCTTGCCCAAGATGGTAACAAGATTGAGCACGCCTGTGATCAACAATACGGGGATCACGACCAGCCATCCGCCCATAGTAGGAGTACCGAGCTTGGTGAAATGACGTTGCGGTCCTTCAATTCGGATTTGTGCTCCAATACCAATCATACGCAAAATCCGGATCAATGGTCCTCCCCAGATCACGGTGAGCAGGAATGTTATCCCCCCAAGGGAAAGCGCCATTGCTGTTTGGCTCATTCAGCCACCTCTAAGGCAGACACGATTTGCTCCATTTGCATCCCACGTGATCCCTTAATTAAGACGACATCACCTTCTCCAATTCGTTTGCGCAAATACTGAATGGCTGCATCCTTATCTTCAACCTTTACCACACGTTTCTCCGAAAGACCTGAATGGATTGCCTCATCTGCAATCCACTTCGCTCTCTCGCCGACTGTAACCAACTCATCGACCACACCGGCGGCTCTGACACCAACCATTCGGTGTCCTCGTTCTTCAAACGCCCCAAGCTCTAACATATCTCCCAGCACCGCGACCCTTCTCCCATCAAGCTCGGCCAACAGGTTTAAACCAGCGATCACAGAGGGCGGAGCTGCATTATAGGTATCGTCCATAATCAACGATCCCCCCGGACCCTGAACTGCCACCAGTCTTAATTGCGTCACGCTTCTTCTCATGCCTCGGATGATCTCCTCCCACGTGAGCTTCTCCACCAAACCCACCGCTGCTGCGCCTAATGCCGTATGGACTGAGTGCCTCCCCAAAAGCGGCACACGGACATGGAGGGAATCCATCTTGTAATGGAGAATGAAACGAACCCCTTCAAGACCTAAACCTTCAATATCGCTCGCCCAAAGATCCGCTTCAGGGGAAAGGCCGTAATAAAATAAGCGAGCCTGCGACTTATTCGCCATTTGCCGCACAAGCGGATCATCATAATTGAGAATAGCGACGCCATCAGGAGCCGGTGGAAGATTCTCGACAAGTTCAGTTTTCCCGCGAACAATCGCTTCCAAAGACCCAGCACGTTCCATATGGACGTGGCTGATATTGGTAATTAGTCCCACCTGAGGTTTTGCGATCTTACATAGAAGTGCAATCTCCCCAGGAACATAGAAGCCCATTTCCAGGACAGCACATTCATGAGCTTCGGTTAAAGCGAGCAGACTCAACGGGAGGCCGATCTCGTTGTTTAAATTTCCGTGATTCTTGATTGTTCGATAACGTTGACCGAGGACATCCGCGGCAAGTTCTTTGGTAGTGGATTTTCCGATACTTCCAGTAATGCCAATTACACGCAATTTCAATTGCTGGCGCCAATGCTCAGCAATCCGTTGTAATGCTGTAACGGTGTTCTCTACACGCAGGATGATCGGCAAGCCCATCGAGGCGACAATATTTTCCTCAGGTGCTGTGCGGAGATCCAAAACGGGTAGATCCGAAGTGATCTCTTTCTCAATTAGCGCTGCTATTGCCCCTTTAGCAACCGCATCAAGTACATAAGAATGACCATCGACTCGCTCTCCTGGAATGGCGACGAATAGAGATCCAGGGATCGCCAGGCGCGAATCAATGGCAGCATCAGTGATCACCTGAGTTGCCTGTGGATAGGATCGCCCTGTAAGCGCCTCTAAAATCGTGCCAAGGGTTAACATGACCTAATCATCCCCGACGCCATCCAAGACCAACTGATTAACGACGTTCTTCGGCGGTATCCCTAGTTGGATGACCAGTTGTTCCACAATCTGTTTAAACACTGGCGCGGCGACTTCCGAACCCCAGGGGGAACTCTGTGGTTTATCGATGCGGATGAAGACCAAAAAACGTGGGTCTTCCACCGGTCCCCAGCCAATGAAAGAAGCGATCGTCCAATGGGGATCATATCCATATTCGGTTGGAATCTGAGCTGTACCTGTTTTGCCCGCCAGAGTATATCCCTGCACCAGGCTCAATTCGCTCTCAGAGCCCATGGTTTGGATCAACATCTTGTTCAATGTCTGCGCTGCCTCAGATAAAATCGGTCGACCGAGAGTCGTTGTCTTTATCCAATATTCCCCTTGTGGTCCAGAAACCTGTCGTACGATATGCGGTAAAACCATCATCCCATCATTGGCTACCGCACCAAAAGCCGTAAGCAGCTGGATCGGTGTTACAGAGACGCCCTGACCAAAGGAATTCGTACCAATATCTGATTCTGTCCAATCGATATCCCCTGGTACTCTTAATTGCCCTTTTACCTCTCCTGCTAGATCAATCCCTGTAAGGGAGCCGATGCCAAAATCCTTCATCGCCAAATAAAAACGGGCTGCTTGGAGTTTTTGAGAACCGACATACGCCAGACAAGTATTTAAGGAGTATTGCATGCAGCCAACCATGGTCTGCAGCCCCCAAGCCTCGCCATCCCAATTGCGGATGATATGCCCCCCTACTTCAATCTCTCCTGTATCAATAAATTCATCACCTGGACTCACCACTCCCTCATTCAACGCCGCAGCCATGACCAACACTTTAAAGGTCGATCCGGGTTCATATGGACTCGCTACTGCAGGCGTGATCACCAAGTGAACCTCATCTTGCTTCGAGAGCCATTTTTCATAATTGTCAGGATCAAGAGCAGGCCAGGCGACCATGGCAAGGATCTCACCATTACTCGGGTCCATCACGATAATTTGGCCGCTCTCTGCGTAGGCTCTTTCAATTGCCTGCTTTAAGAGGGTCGCCGCGGCTTGTTGTATTTCCAGATCAATCGTCAATACAAGATTGACGCCCGCGATGGGATCAGGATTCATCCCTGCTTCCAAGGGGATGAAAACACGCTGAACATCGACTGGCTTTCCAGAAAGCCAATCATCATAAAACTCCTCGACACCAAAATAACCTTTGCCTTCTTGACTGACAAATCCTAAGACATGCCCCATCAGCTCTCCGGCCGGGTAGATGCGTTTGTGTGTTGGAACAAGTGCGAGCCCGGAAAGATCCGGTCCCTTGGGATCTTCCAAGAAATGGTTAAGGATACTGGCAGCTACTCGATCAATTTGTATGGGGTAACGGGTATCCCCGGTTGTCTTATAGGTCAGCCGGAACCGATACCAATTCTTTTCATCCTTGGCAATGGACAGCTGTGCTTCCAAGTCGGATTTCTCAAATTGCAGCAATTCAGAAATTACAAGGGGGATATCCTTTATGCTTTGATCGCTGAGTTGCCGCGTCTCGACTTCAAGGAAATAAAGCGATGCATTGCTCGCAAGTAACGCCCCATCACGATCAAAGATAAGACCTCGATCCGGGTATTTTTTTTCAATTGGACCAATACTCTCGCTCGCTTGGGCTGAAAAAACAGGCGCAAAAGGACCAAATTGAACACGTACTAATTGGACACATAACAAGATTATCCCAAGTCCAAAAAGCGAAAGGATAAACCAAATCCGGTGTTTGACATTGCGCACCTTACTCATTTGCGCTCTCCCAAACCCGTCCAGCGCTGAAAGGCGTCAATCAGAGTCTCAGTAAAAGCAGGGGACATAGCCCAGCGATATTCTTCCTGGATTGACTTCGGCAATGGAGCGCGAAAGAGGCTTTGTCCAGGGACTTCATCAAAAGGCAGGAATATCACATCGCTCAATGTGGCCTGCCGGAAGCCCTCTGCCATGGCTAATTTAGCCATTCTTTCGGGCGCGGTCAGCTCTGCCAGGATGGCATTTAGTTCAGCATACTCTCGACTCGCTTCCTCAACTCTTGCTTCAAGAGAGATCACCATTCGCCCTGCTTTGGCAGCTTTCGCATTGACCGTCAAATACAATCCACCAAGGATGAGGAGGATGATCAACCAGAGCAAAGACGCTCCAGTCGATCGGAGCACATTGCGCCAAGACGCTTGTCGTGTAACTTCTACTTCAGCCTTCATCAAATCTCACACCTCTCGATTCCTACCCTGCAAGGATCATGCCACCAGTACTTTCTCCGCCATTCGCAATCGCGCACTTCGTGCTCTTGGGTTGCTCCTTACCTCCTCATCCTCCGCCCGTATTGGCTTTCGTGTCAGTACAACTAATCGCGGTTTTGAATCACAAGTGCATACGGGCTGGTCCTGTGGACAGATACATGCTCGACTTTGCCTTTGAAAGAATTGTTTTACAATACGGTCCTCTAAGGAGTGAAATGAAATAACGACTAGTCTTCCGGCCGGTTCAAGCAACTGGACTGCTTGTTCCAAACCCTGGTGGAGGGCATCGAGCTCGTCGTTCACAGCGATCCTTAGGGCTTGAAACGTGCGAGTTGCAGGATGGATGCGCCCTCGATATGATCCAGTTACTCTGACAACCAGATCAGCCAGTGCTTGGGTGCTCGTAAGCGGCCGAGCCCGCACGATGGCTCGAGCGATATTGTGTGCTTTGGGCTCCTCACCGTAACGGCGGAGGATATCCGCCAATTGCTTTTCATTTAACCTATTAACCAAATCCCCAGCATGCAGGTCTTGAGAAGGATCAAAGCGCATATCCAAAGAAGCTTCCCTTTGGAAGGAGAAGCCCCGCCTCGTGTCCGCAAGCTGCATCGATGACAGCCCCAGATCAAACAGGACGCCCTGAACGCTTTCCCAACCAATCTCTGCCGCGTGACTGACGAGGTCAGCAAAAGAACCATGCCGAAGAATGACTCGTGAGCCAAAATTGGTCAGGCGCTGCCTGGCGATTACCAGCGCGTCCGGATCACGATCGAGTCCTAATAGACGCCCGTCCGGAGAAGTGAGAGACAGGATCTCAAACGCGTGTCCTGCAGCGCCGACGGTGCTGTCGATGATTCGGCTCCCTGGCCTAGGTTGAAGCGCAGCGAGCACTTGTTGCAAAAGAACCGGGGTATGAGGGTTAAGCTCAGATGAGCCATGTGAAGCAACCATACCCTACCCCGAGGAGAGGTCAAAAGTCTCAAATCGCTTTATGTTTACATCCGGATCGGTGACTGTACCTAACTCCTTTGCCCAATCCGTAGAATTCCAAATCTCGAAATAATCGCCTGTTCCAATAATCGTGACTTCACTATCCAGGCCGGCCCACTCCCGCAAGAAAGGAGGGATCAGGATCCTCCCGGCCGAATCGAGGCCGATTTCACTAGCCCTCCCAAAGACGACACGCCGCATGGCACGCGCTTCGGGATTGGTCGTCGAATGAACGCTGGCCTGTTTGGCGAGCCGCTGGTAACCCTCCGTTGTGTAAACCAGTAAGTTGCGATCAAATCCTTGAACGATGTATGCCCCACCAGCCAAAGCAGCGCGAAAGCGCACAGGGATGGTGAGCCTGCCTTTCGCGTCGACACTGTAGGTATACTGACCCAAGAACATGCGTTCTGATCCCTATCTCCAAGATAGGAACGCCGGCCATGACCGGCGCCCCACTATCCCCCACATCATCACACGATTTTGCAAAGTATATACACTTTCCCCCACTTTTGCAACACAAAACCCCTCAAAATAGTACTTATTTCCTATTTCTTTAAGGTTGTCGCAAGTTAATTTTCGTTTAATTGGGACTTTAAGAGATTGTGAGGGTTTCTACCTATCCGGCGCCGTGTCAAACCATCAGTCGGAGAACATGACACAGAAGAACGCACAAATGAGCGCTGCAAAATGGATGATCAAGATGATCCACACCAGGCCCATTCATCGATCATAAATTCTCAGGATGAGTCATAGACCACAATACAACTTCTCGTCATTCGCCCACAACAAGGACCTACTTCAGGTTGGATTCTGCATGAAGAAAATAACCTTGCAGGTTGTCCTCCAAGGTTATTCAGGTGGGCTGACCTATAAGCCGCGTTCTGTCCATAGAGGATTCACAGAAGCTTTTCTCCCGTAAATCCCCTATAGGGTGATCATCCATCTCGCCTTAATGTCACCATTAAGATCATGCGGCCTACCCGAGGCTCAAGGGAGACGAGTCATCTCCCGCTCTAAGTGAGCTTTGCCTCTGCTTGGCCTTGCTCCCGATGGGGGTTGCCTGGCCGCCGACATTGCTGCCTGCGCCGGTGGTCTCTTACACCGCCTTTTCACCCTTACCCCAATGAGGGGCGGTTGTTTTCTGTGGCCCTTTCCGCGGGTTGCCCCGCCCGGGGATTACCCGGCATCGCACTCTATGGAGCGCGGACTTTCCTCAAATGGCCTTTGGCCATTTGCGATCACCCGGTCTGCCCACCTATTTCATGATACTACACGACTGAACTTCGTCAAGATCGCGTTTGATCCTCAAACGTGGGAACGCTAAGAAAATCCCCTCTGCTAAACGTTTTTAAATCGATCCTGATACGGCAATGGAGAAAAATTCGATCATGATCAGCCAGGCTGCAATGATGATTTCCATCACAGGGAGTTTAGCTTTCATGGTTACATACTCATGACTTCACTTAGGCTTAATGAGTGTGCTTTATCAAAGTAAATCTCCATTTTAACCACACTTACCGTTATATTACGATCGTCCTCCTCCATCGCTACTTAGCCCTCGGTTCATCCCGTTAATATCGATCTAATCATTTTAGGATAAGAATCAAAGAGGATATGAATGGATCGTAAAAAAGGGTGTATTCCATTTGATGTTGCTTAAACCCTTTGATGTTGAGGTGGGTGGTGGTGTGGGGCGGCGCGGCCGCCCCACACCACCACATCTCTCACCGCGGGAGTAGAAGATGCAACACTCTATGGAATGCACCCCGCGAAAAACGCCTTATTGATTTAGGTCTTTTACCCAGGTATAATCCCATAGGTTTAGGAGATTTCTGATGCCTATTTATTCGTATCGTTGTGATCATTGTGGCCTGCAATTTGATCTTTACCAGAAATTTAATGATGAGCCCTTAAAGGTCTGCCCGGAATGTGAACGGACAACCATAAGGAAACTCTATCATCCAGTAGGCATCGTATATAAAGGTTCAGGTTTCTATTCAACCGATCACCGCTCTCCATCTGGACAAACAAAAGCCAAGAAATCGGAGGATTCCAAGGAATCGCCAAAGGAATCGAAAGAATCAACCGAAAAGAATTCATCCTCGACAAGCGAGGACTGAGAACGCAATATCCCTCGCTCAAAGATATTATGATTTTTCACCCGATCTCTTCTCATCACGATTTTTTTATGGCTATCCCCCTACTACTTTGACTGCAGCAAATCACTCTCACTGGAACGCTTGAAACCTAACCTATATTTTGTCCTCCCGAGGATGAAGGATTACGCAGGGCCAATTATCCAAGGAAGCATCACATGCCATTCTCGCGTCCTATTGTTTGACCTGGAATGGCATGAATGATGTCCCACCCAACTCACGACAAACCTCCCATCCCCCCAGTAACAGATCGTATATCACAATGAAATTGTCTTGTCTGAATCCGATCGAACCTTATAATGCAAACACTTGCCACAAGGAAGGCACTGGCTCGATACAGTCTATTTGATCGACACCCAAATCCCATCCGTAAACTCGAATTTTCATTTCACCGATAGAGGAGGCGCGCTTGGCGAAAAGGCATTGCCAGGTTCCTCGTCGTTCCAACCTCCTGGAAAAAAACCGGGGTGCTGCCCCGGTTCCTCGAACCTCATATTTGAAATCCGCCTCTCGCCTGAATTACTTTCCATTCGAAATTGGTGACATACTCCATTAATCGATTTCTAAGTTGCTCCCATTCTTCTGTGTCGAGCAATTTCTGCATGGTGCTCAAGTCCTTTGCAATCCCACCCGTGAGAATTTGAGGACGATCCCCATAAGTGGTATACCAGGCTTCCGTCGGTTGAATTCCCAGGCTTTGCATCCCAGGTACAAATTCACGTACCACAAACTCGAAATACTCCTGCTCTTTCCCTGGTATGATGTCCCATGTCATCAGCAATTTGACCGCCATGAAACTCCCCTACTCCATGGATCCCATTGTAAAAGACCTATCAGGAAGATGGATCCAATCAATCATCCTCTCGCCAATCCACCTTTTCCAATGCCATCAAAGGGTTAAATGGATGGCGTTAGCAGGATTACTTGCGTCTCTTCGGAGAGGCTACTCCGGTTAACTTTTAATACAGGAACTGGGTCTTGACTCTCAATTCCCATTTCTTTGAGAAAGCGTGTAATCGTCTCAATCTTCAACGTCTCAGTGCTTGATTTATACTGCATTGGAATAACAAGGGATGGCTCGATTAAGCTGATTACCTCGGAGGCTTGGGAGGAAGAGAGCGCACCGCCGCCTCCGACTGGTACAAGGGCGATATCCACTGCACCCAAGTTTTCAATTTGCGCTTGAGTGGGCACATGGGAGAGATCTCCCAGATGAGCGACCGATACCCCATCAAAGTCAAACACAAACAATGTACTTCCATGGTTCTCATCTGTCTTCTTATTCGACTTCCACATGGAGATAGCTGTAATAAAGACCCCTCCGATTTCGTATTCGCCAGGACCAGCGATCGCGCGCCGATATCCTTTTACAGCCTTTACATAATTGTGCCCCGGATCATCATGACTGATCGTGACGATGTCGGCCTTTAATTTCAGTGGAGGCAATCCCAATTCCGGACCGTAGGGATCAGTTACTACACATGCCAATCCTCTCTCGATTATCCGAAAGCAGGAGAAACCATACCAAACAATTTCCATACTCCCTCCTGAATGGCAACCGATAGATTATACCCGATTGCGATAACGGATGCCAAAAATTATAATTCCAGTGATGTCCACTCATCTTATCAATTTCAATCCCTACCTCGTCGGCGGAGGTAGACTGGAAACCGACGCTACGGGGGTTATTCGATTAACGCTACCTGCCGGGCAGAGACACTACTGCGATGCACAGATCGATGACTATCATCGCCTTCCTCGTAAGCGCTTCCGGTGGAACCCACCCGTTCATCTCGAGATCCGCGCTCGAGCCTCCCACCCTCAGCCGCCTGGCACTTTTGGATTTGGTTTTTGGAATGATCCCTTCACACTCTCATTGGGACAAGGGGGTGCAGCCCGACGCCTTCCGGCGCCTCCCCAAACGATCTGGTTTTTTTACGGCTCCCCCCACAACGACATCCGTCTGCGCCCCAATCTGCGAGGCCATGGCTGGAAAACTGCCAGCCTGCGCTCCCCGGCGATCCCTTCGATCTTACTTGTATTCCCAGCAGCGGCAGCAGTCATGCTCTCTCAGATCCCTTTCCTTCGTAGCCTAATTCTCAAAACCGCTTCCAAAATAATTTCGGCTGAAGAAAACCTTTTAGGTGTGACCCTCACCACATGGCATCGGTATACAATCGATTGGGAACCCTTTCGAGCCATGTTTCGTGTCGACGGTCACCTCATTCTGGAAGCAAAAAATCCTCCCCAAGGACCGTTGGGGTTTGTTGCCTGGATCGATAACCAATATGCAACCGTCTCACCTGAGCGAGGTTTTCATTTCGGTGTCCTTCCAACTGATGGGGAGCAATGGCTGGAATTGGAGATTTGTGAGCTATCCCAGGAATCGAAATGAAATAAGTGGGAATAGACTGGATCAAGGTCGTGTAATCATGATTGACCCTTGGGCATATCCAATAAGGAAGAAAGATTGCTTTACACAGTGAATGATGGATTTGCCCACGGATGAATCACTACAGACCATCGGGCTGAAATGGAATAACCTCCCTGTGATTTTGAACAAACAGGTTTTTCAAGGGCACCTGTAGTCATCGGCAGTTTTGGTTATTAAGGGGGGGGAGGACTTTTGCCCCATTGACCTCAAGTCCATAAATAGATAAAAATGGATATAGGTTGGAACCCGACTCGATTGGACTTCACGTCCGACGCGTTTAAATCTTAAGGGCGAATATATCCCGATTAATCGAAATCGGTTTCCATCGACATCTTGCCAAAAAGGGTAGAGGTTATGAATTCGCATAGGAGACCGCATATCCTCATTGCAGATCATGATCGAACTTTTCTCGATCAGCTTACCGAACGACTTCTTCAGATGAATATGGAAGTGGACTTCGCAGAGAATGGCCGCGCTGCGATTAAGCTCATCGAGGCAGCAGATTATGATCTAGTCATCAGTGAAATCGCCATGCCCCTGAATAATGGTCTTGAGGTCTTGAGAAGGGCAAAAGAACTCAATCCGAAGGTCGCGTTTTTAATGTTTTCCTTCCCCATGACAAAGGATTTTGCTGAACAATCATTAAAAGAAGGCGCGTATGACTACATCCTGCGCCCGTTGGAAGATATTCGGGAGTTCGATCGCGCGGTCATCCGGGGCTTAAAGCAAGGTGAATCGCATTATCCCGCTCCATCTTCCCGATCAGTCTTGAAAGAAGAAAAAATAGCGGATCGTGCAGAAGCACCGCGAAAGACTCGTATGTACCGAGATGAATCAATGCATCCGATCGATCACCACCAGAAGAGACCGGTCCAGCCAACAATCTCTGGGATACGGCAGAAGGATGAATCCCCTTTTGAACTCGCTCAGCAACCATCTGAGGTGCTCTCGCTCCTTCCTGAAGGAATAATTGAGGTTAATCAAAGGGGTCAAATTCTAAGCTGCAACTCCACTGCACGGAAGTGGCTAGAACTTGACGCCAAAACGCCAGAGCGTCCGATAAAACAGTATCTGCATTCTCTGAGCTCCGGAGCTGCTCCTGACCAAATACGCGTGAAATTCAATGGTCATCAAGCCTATATCATGCGTAAACATGTCGGGGCGAAAGAAGGAGGGCAAAGGATCATCCTCCTTTTCCGGGAAGCTCAAGATGCAATCGCCTCGCGCAAGATGGAAGTTCGCGCTGCTAATCGTGGGCCACAAGGCAATTCAAGACGGGCAGCTACAGCAGAGATTTCCTTCAGCGATTCGGTGAAAAAGGCGCCAATCGAAACCTACTCCCAGGGTTGGTCTCCATTGCTCTTCTTCGATAGTCTAAAAAAGAACCTTAAAGAAGAGGTCAATCATTTCCTTGAAAACAATCCAATCGACTGGATTAATCAATTCCATCAACCCGAGATGGATGAGACCGATCCGGAGATTACCTCCACCGTCAATCATCGCCTTTCAAGCATCACCGGCTCGCAAAGGTCTCCCTACAGCGAGGTCACGTGAACTAACCGTTCTGTTCTCAAGGTTCTGATTATTCTACGAAAAACATTATTGCACACCAACGCCAGGGTCTTAATGATGGCGTCCGAATTTAATACTGGGGAAAGTAAACTCGGCTAATAGTGTTTTGTGTCGTAGAATGCCGGTGCAATCCAGAATGCAGATCCCTTGGGTTGGGATTCGGAGAATATCCCCCCAAAACGGCAAGGTGACCTTTATCGCCAGCGAAGATAATGATCAAACTTTCGAGATTGCGTTCACCTTCCGCAAAGGGACGGACTTCTTCGGGGCTTGGGAGGTTTCAGGCAATTTCCAAGTGCAAATCTTTGACCCAAATAATCAGAAGATCCACCAAGAAACTCTCACTGTGCCTCATCCCTTCGATGAGGTCTTCGCAAATGGGATTGACAACCGTACTCGGACTTTCGCCATCCCTGCCGATGGGAAGACAGGGAATTATCATATCGAGATCTCGGTTGATAAAGCCGGCCATGTCTTCAGCCTTGCTTCAAGTACATTGGGAAAAACAGCCATTTACGTCCCGACCAAATGCGTCATATTAGATCGAGGTTGGTATCATTTCTTCATACCGGCTGAAAGCACCCAATTCATCTTGAGATCGGCAAATTGGGCTTCTTTCATGCTTTTCGATCCGGATGGTAAGCTCTATAGCAAGCCGACGGATCGATACACGATAAATCCGAGTCCGGATCAATAGGGGAAATTATGGAGCATCGCATTAAGCGGTGAATGGGCGGGATCTAGCACCATCTTCCTGGAAGGCGGACTCCCTATCTCTCCCTCAGCCCACAAAGCCGTTTTCAGCTTCCAAGCCTAAGGGGTGACCTGAACCATGATCTTCGAGTAGATGAGTTGGATGTCAGGCTGGCTGTGAACGTTCTGCTCGGATTGGAGATGGATCCGGAAATCTGCCAGCTGGCCGACCTGAATGGAGATGGGGCTGTAAACAGCATCGATATCCAGGAGCTTGGCAACCTTGTTGAACCATAATAACTGCCAAGAAGAGTTATGGGGGTGACCTTTGTGGTCCCCAAGACTCCAACATCTCCAAGTCTGGAGCCTGTGTGAGGTAATATTTCTGATGCTGAAATACGAGCTGCCTGAATGCCATTCACCCGGCATCGAGCATCTGCCTCCACCATTACAATCGTACTACCTCAGCCAGGACCATAGTCCTCTGTTCTCCAAGGTGTATTTTAAGACATAAATGGGATAGTATGTTGCGAAAAGGGTTTGCGTGCCCAGACATCATAGGTGACTTTTTAGGAAGAACATGAAGAATACCCGAGTGAAAAAAGCATTTTACCTCCTGACGTTGATGTTTCTCACACTTCAAGGCTTGCCATCGCAAGCAGCCCGGAGTGATGCTGCCATCAACCTAGATTCCCCCTTGAGCTACGACGAACATCCAAGATTGCCTGACAAGCAGGAAAGCATAACATGGCAAGAAACCCTCGAAGGACATTTCGATATCGTCGAAACATTCGACGAAATCCAGGACTGGTCCGGGAAGGTTCATAACGGTTATTCCCAAGATCCAAACGATATGCCCAAGAAGCTGGATGGCAGCCCCTCCATCTGGGGGGAATATTCTGATTGGACGAATGCAACGGCAACTCCCGTTCCCTGGATTGGATCCCATGAGAGCAGATACTTATGGCGAGGAGTAGGCAAATCGCTGCAGATGACGCTAACAGGTCCCGAAGGATACGGTCCTTCACGGATGGCGACCTATATCGGGGATGGCACCCCAACCAGCGGTTACTTGGATGAGGTTTACGCCTTCTTCATGGTCCGCGCCCGTGACCCCTATGAAGAACCCCTGGAGATGAGCAACCGGATTTGGATTCAGGAAGGGAATGTCTGGCGGCTGGCTTCGAAGGAAGAATGGGATCCCTACATCAAGCTCCCCGCAGGACTGAAGGTGGACGGACAATGGCTCTATCAACGAGATCGCCTTTATTGTCAAGAACTAGAACCTGGCCAATGGTGCAAAATCAACCATCGCGGAGTGAGCGAAGTTGATGATGGCATCAATACCCTCTATGTGCGTCTG
>CAYGXU010000068.1:0-13825 GCA_964353875.1 uncultured Anaerolineaceae bacterium
ATCCCACCATGAACTTCCTCACGCTGGCCGAGCGCAAAAGTGGCGGGTAGAAATGCGCATGCAATTGCCAATGACTGAAATCCTCTCCTCCGAACGGGGCGCCATGCCAGCCCATTGAATAGGGGAAGGAAGTTTCGAAGATGTTATCATATCTAATCAACAAGGCCTTCAGGATTGCGGCCAATGTCTCCCGCTCCATTGGCTCAAGATCCGACAGGCGAGACACATGCCGACGCGGCATGAGTAGGGTTTCAAAAGGCCAGACAGCCCAAAACGGGACCACCGCCAACCAATGCTCGTTTTCCACCACCAGGCGCTCCTTCTCAATCCTCTCCAACTCGGCATAGGCAATCAGCAGCGCTTCACCCCGCTCCTCCAAAAAGACGCGCTGGTGTCGATCCTCCTTGGCCACCTCATTGGGCAGCGCGCTGCCAGCCCAAATTTGCCCATGTGGATGGGGGTTGGAACAGCCCATCATCTCGCCCTTGTTTTCGAAAACCTGCACCCAACGATAATGCCGTCCTAATTCAATCGTCTGCTCGGCCCACAGATCCACGATGGCGCCGATCTCATGCAACGACATTTCCGCCAGGGTCAGGTCGTGACGCGGCGAGAAGCAAACCACCCGACACGTCCCCCACTCGGCTTCCGCCCTAAGCAAGCAATGGCTATGCGCAGCTATGCCAGAGATCTCAGGCAGCAGCGCCGGGAAATCATTGGTGAAGACAAAGGTGCTGCTGTATTGCGGGTTGCGCACCCCGCCCGCACGCTCATTTCCCGGGCAGAGGTAACAGGAGGGTTCGTACTGTGGACGCACATCCTGAAGCCCTGGTTCGACCTTCCCCCTCCAAGGCCGCTCGGTCCGATGCGGCGAGACGAGGATCCATTCTCCGGTTAGGGGGTTGTAACGTCGATGGGGCTGTTCACTTGGATCGAAGCGCATGGCTCTCTCTCCTCATTGCATCAAACCTGCTCTCACCCTGCAGGTCGCGTATATTTAACACCGAGAGAGATTCTAACCTTATTAACGCGGCTCTTCCATGCTATGCTTAAGAATAGTCGATTCTTCGTTTCTCCTTGCAGGCTAAGATCACTTTTCAGAGTCGCTGCATATTTGCATAGGGAATACACACTGCGAGGGGACCGGTCTTCTTCTCTCCGGCGAAAAAGGCGAATAACTCTGATGATGCAATCCCATCTTTCAAAGGCGGTGCAACCATGAGATTGAGTGGAATCGGAACAACCTTGCTCGGCGTTCGTCCTTCCGATGTAGAAAGCGAATCAACCGCGACAGAGTGGTTTACTTTTATCTATTTGCCGCTGGTCCCTCTGGCTCGCTACCGCCTGCACTTTCTGCCTCATAAGGGAAGTGGGTTCTCCTATGAGATTGTGGAACGCGAACCTCTCCGCGGACGTGAGGTATTGATAACCTGCCTCAATGGCTGGATCTTGACACCGATTGTCTTATTTTCCCCCCTTGTTCTTGCGGTGCGCGAGGTCTGGTCAGCGATCGACCTGCCGGAGTCCTGGTATATTCCATTTATGGTCTTCGCCATCCTCTGGCTCATTGTCGCTCTATGGATCTTGCTCGACCGTCATGAGGCCAAGTACTGGCAACCCAAGCCTGCTCAGCAATCCGGAAAATTATGAAAGCCCTGAAAATCTACCAACGAAAATGATACTGGTATGCGATGAAAAAACGGATTGGGACCATGATTCACCCTGGGATATTCGCCATTGCATGAGGTCAACACAATCGTGCCTCCAAACCACGCAATCGCCAGAGAGTTGATCATATGGCCATCCGAATGCGCTTCTTGCCGGCCTGCGTTTTGAAGTGGCCGAGATGGAACGTCTGCGCCTCGAAAAGGTCCTGGTGAAACCGATTGACCTCCCCAATATGAAGATTTCATAGAAGGGATTCGATCCCCTCGATATCACAAATTTGATCCTTCATTGGGATCTTTCGCCAGACATTTTCATGACCATCACCCTAGTCTGCGATCGATTGCTCGGTTCACCAATTGAAGGTCCGGCGGTAATTCCAAAGGTGGGTTGGCATAGCGGGCTGCCACCTTCCGCAATTTTTGATTATGATAGCTAACCTTGAAAGCGGTGAATTTGAGCCCATGAGCGGTCGAAATGACAATGACCCTCTCAGAAGGATGGATCAGACCGCTCTTCACCAGCTTAGGAATCGCTGCAAGAGCCACGCCGGTCTGTGGGCAAGCATATAAACCGATGCGGTCTGCTTGAGCGGCCGCATCCGATAACTCCTGCTCACTGACTTGCTCAACCGCTCCATTGAGGCTTTGAATAATCTCCACTGCCCGCTCATAACTCACCGGATCACCAATTTGAATGGCGCTGGCCATTGTCTTGCGGGCTTTCACTGATCGGTACCGGCGAAAACCGGATAAGGCGCTCAAATAAAATGGGTTTGCTCGATCTGACTGAGCACATGCGATACGGGGAAGCTTGTCGATCAGACCGACTTCCTTCATCATGATGAGCCCTTTCCCCAGCGCACTGACATTGCCTAGATTGCCTGCCGGGACGACGATCCAATCAGGCACTTGCCAATTAAATTGCTGCGCGATCTCCATCCCCACCGTCTTCTGACCTTCTAGGCGCAACGCATTCATCGAATTGGCGAGGTAAATCGTCGGATCGGCTGTTAGCTCCCGGACAATTTGCATGCAGCCATCGAAATCGGTGTCGAGTGCAAGCACCAGAGCACCATGAGCAATGGGCTGAACCAGCTGTTCTGTGGATATCTTGCCACGCGGGAGCAAGATCACAGCAGGAACGTTTGCTGCTGCTGCGTAAGCCGCCAGTGACGCGGAGGTATCGCCGGTAGAAGCGCAGGCTACTGCCCGGATCGGCCTTCCATCGGCAATCATTTGGCGGACAACCGAAATTAATACGGTCATGCCCAGGTCTTTAAAGGAACCCGTATGGCTGTTCCCACACAACTTGACCCATAAATCAGGTACACCAATCTGCTCCCCCAAACGCGTTGCTCGAAAGCAGTGAGTATTTCCTTCAGCCAAGGATACGATGTTCTCATCTTCCACTTGTGGACAAACCCATTCCTTCTTGCCCCACACACCGCTGCTATACGGCCACTTGGCCGTGCCCGCTCTTTGCCGGAACAGTCTCTTCCATTCCCGAACACCCCGCTTCCTTAGCGCTTCGAGATCATGCTTCACATCCAACAAACCCCCGCACTCCTCGCAGCGATAGATGACATCGTAGATGGAGTACCGATGGCCACAACCACGGATGCACTCAAACCAACTGTGATAAGACATTCTTCACACTCCCACTGCGTGGGTTCGGGTTCGATGGATCGGCAGATAGCCCGACAATGCCAATTCGGGCGAGGGCATGGATGCCTCGTCCGGCTTGTCGGATAAGCCAAAAAGCAATGCACCCCGATCTCGCCACAATAGCGCCACCTCCCTGACCTCTTGGGTGATGACAATTTCCTCCTGCAACAATCGGTCGACTTCCACATTCTCCTCCAATTGCCCCATCCGTTCGACTGTCGTCTTATATTCGTTGAAGCGGAAGGCTTTGAATGGCGTGGGGTCGCCCTCTCGCACGAGTCTGTAAATCCCATCATGGATACGCCGCAATACAGGAGGGAGTCTATTGGACTGCTCATCCACTTCGGTGATCATGTGCTTGAAGCCGGTCAAGCGCTTCGTCTTTACATCCCTTTCCAATCCGTCAAGGCTATAAAAACCGCACGCAAGGATCAGGCAAATATAGGCCAAATAATCCTGATTATCAGAAGTAAATGCATGAAATTCCGGTTGATTGAAACGGTCATAAGCCATTTGAAAGCTCACCTGGTCGAAATCCCCCTCAAGCATGACCCTGATCGTGCGATGTATAGCTTCGATCCGGGCCTCATCAATGACATGGTCGTTGCGACCTCTCGCCCCAAGCGCTGTCTTATCGATATCAATCAGCACTGCTGTCGCCTCGTCCATCGGAAATCCCTGAGCATGGCGAAAATGATCAAAATCCATCAACCCCGACCAGCGGTTCGCGATGCAGATCATTTGGCTCTCTTGATCAAGGATCTCTGCCTCCCGGCCGCCCTGTTTTTCGGACCCTATAAAGGCCAGGCCTCTCCACCTCCCAATGCCACAGAGATTGCTGAAGGCGGTGCCATCGTGTAACCGCGTGTCTCCAATGTAAATCAAGCGCTCGATGGAAACCGGCGTTTCTAGCGCACGCGCCTCTTTAAGCATTGCGACCATGATACGCGCGTACTCAGGATCGCTTTTGCGAGGGACCATCCCCGAAGAGAGCTTTGATTTTTCCAGCTTATCTTGAAAACCTCTTAACCTGGTATCTGCCGGCAATAGATTCCTATAGACCAGCAGATCTCCCAGGAAGTCATGGAGCGTTGCAAGGCCATGGTTCTTCATCGGAGATATCCTTCGGAGACAAGCAGTTCCGCGTTGAGAATCGATCCACTGGCCGCACCACGCATCGTATTATGAACCACAGCTACCATGCGCAAGTCCATCAACGGGCATGGACGTATGCGGCCAACCGTTACCGCCATACCCTTTTCGGCATCACGGTCACGGCGTGGTTGCGGGCGGTCTAGTTCTGGAGAGACAAGGATAGGACGCTCCGGCGCGCTGGGAAGCCTGTGAGCGCTATATAAGCCATGGAAATTCATTAAGGCGTCGAATGCTTCATCCATTGTCGGGGGCTTTTTGAACCCCAAGGAGAGACATAGCGTATGCCCGTCCATGACCGGCACGCGGTTCGTTTGCGCGCTCACCACCACATCCGCCTCCACTCGTTGATTGTCCTCGATACGGCCGAGGAGCAATCTCGTCTCTCTCTCGATCTTCTCCTCTTCGCCGCTGATATACGGAATGATGTTGTCAAGGATATCCAGGGAAGCGACTCCGGGATACCCCGCTCCGGAGACGGCTTGCATCGTGGCGATAAAAACCCTCTGCAAGCCAAAGGCTTGATCCAACGGTTTGACAGCCATGGCCAAACCCGTCGTGGTGCAATTGGGACTGGTGATGATGAAGCCCGGCCAACCTCGCTTTTCGCGTTGTTGTTCGATGAGAGCAAGGTGACCCGCATTAACCTCCGGGATGATCAAGGGGACATCCGATTCGTAGCGGTGAGCGGAGGCGTTGGAGCAGACAACATAGCCAGCCTGAGCGAAGAGCGGTTCAACCTCGCGCGCAACCATCGTTGGCAAAGCCGAAAACACGAGACGGGGCGGAAGGCAAGGCTCTAAAGCGCTCAGCGTCATTTGCCGGATCGAAGGCGGCGGGTCGCCAGAGATAACCCAACGACATGCTTCGGTATAGCTTTGCCCCTCGCTTCTCTCCGAAGCAGCCAAAGCGACGATTTCGAACCAGGGATGATCCGCCAGGAGCTGAACGAATCGTTGCCCTACCGCTCCCGTCGCACCCAAAATGGCAACCGGGATCTTAGCCATTGAGGATCACCTCCCTGTGAATATGCTCTATCGCCTGCGCAGCATCCTCAGCCGCGACTACAAGAGAAAGGCTGCATTCCGAAGACCCCTGAGCGATCGCGATCACATTTATGCTCGCTCGGCCCAAAGCGCCAAAAATGAGCGCGTCGATGCCCGGGGTGTGCCGCAAACCTGCGCCAACAGCAGTGATAATAACCACATCATCCAACGACCAAACACGATCAATATCCCTGCGAGCAAGTTCCAGTGCCATCTCTTCCTCGATCGCTTGCTTTACGGAAGAGACTTTGGGGGCGGGAATTACAAAACAGATGGACTGCTCCGAAGAGGCCTGTGAAATCATCAACACACTGACTCCCTGACCGGCGACGGCGGAGAATGTACGCGCGGCAATGCCAGGCACACCCAGCATCCCTCTACCTTCGACCGTCAGCATGCTAAGACCCGTAATCGCGGTGACGGCCTTGATCTTTCCGTCCGCGACGCGCGGATCACGGACGATTTGGGTGCCCGGGCCGGCCGGACGGAAAGTGTTCTTCACCCAGAGGGGCGTGCCTCGCTCGATAATCGGCCGAATGGTCTTGGGGTGCAGCACTTTCGCCCCAAAATAGGCCATCTCACTCACTTCGCTGTAAGAGAGGACAGGGATCACGCGCGCATCCGGCACCAAATTGGGATCCGCGGCCATCACCCCATCCACATCTGTCCAAATCCAGACCTCATCCGCATCCAGGCAATCGCTTAAGATGGCAGCGGTATAATCGCTGCCTCCCCGTCCCAATGTCGTCGTGATGCCATCTTCTGTCGCGCCAATGAAACCGGTCACCACCGGGATAATGCCATCATTCAGCAGAGGGAGGAGGCGAACGGAAACCCGCTCACGGGTAACATCCATCCTTGGGACGGCATTTTGAAATTTGGCATCGGTAACGATTAATTCCGTGGCATCCATCGCCTTACACCGCTTTCCATGCTGGCGGAGCAAGCAGGCAAGGATACGAACGATCATGCGTTCGCCGATTGAGGTGATTGCATCCATTGCGCGCGGCGTGACTTCTCCGAGAACAGAGACGCTGTGGCATAGGGTGGCGAATTCACCCAGGTATTGATCGATTGTCGACCATAGATCTTTCCGCTCGCCTTTCGAGGAGATTAACTGATCCACTGCATGCTGATGGCGCGCCTGCAACTCGGACAAGATGCTTTGATAAGTTTGGCGATCTCCACAGGCGGCTGTCCGAGCGCCTTGGATTAACGCATCGGTCACTCCGTTCATCGCCGAGACAACGACTGCGATTCGGTCCCATTCCTGAGCCTGTTCTAGTATGATGTCTGCCACCTGGGCCAAGGCATCCGCATTTCCAACCGAGGTACCCCCAAATTTCATCACTAATATCGCCATCTTTCATCCCTCCTTCTTCTCCTGACCATCTTTCGTGCCACATTGCATTACACCTGAAGCCCATTCAGCGGATTTCGTCAGGTTTCCGTTGGCGACGCGGCAATGGTCGGCTCGAACAGATGACCTGCTGGGTCGCTCAGATCGGCTCAGATGACTGCATGATGAATGCCATCGAAATCGCTTCGCTCACCATCAATTTCTGGCTTACTCGAATCCCTCTTATACGGTAGGTCGCCTCGCTTCCCTGGATTTCTCCTTAAAATAAAAAATCCCACGCCCTGGGGCGCGGGGGATTCCCACGTGGTTCCACCCAAGTTTCACAGCAACACAGCAGACCCTCTCGTTGCTATGACACTCTCCGGCGATAACGGGCCGTACCGTAGCCCCATACTCTCACTTCATTGTGATTTGAGGGACCCGCTCACGGGGGGTTTTCCCACCCTTCCAGTCAAGCAGGCTTTCAGCCGATGACCTGCTCTCTCTTAGACCTCTCCGGGCAGTACTCGTCCCGATCAGCGCTTTTTACCCTTGATATTGGGCGAGATTATGCCACCTTATTCACAATTCTGCAATTGTCCGAAGGAAGTCCAAAAGCCAGCCTAACATCGATCCACCTTTCGAGGATGCAAGGCCATCCTCAGCTCCCCTGTTGGCCCGGTAGAAAGCGCCAGCGTTACCGCCTTATTTCGGCACTTTTTCGGCAGTTCATACAAGAAACTTTCGCTACACTCAAAGCAAAGCGCGAATGAATTGCCTGCTCTGCAAAGCATTGGGGCGCATGAGCTGGGATTTGGACCGCTCATTTTTCGAACCCAATCATGACATTTATTCAGGGAGGGAAATGCGATGAAACGTACGGGTTGCCTTAAGAAGATTGCTCTGAGTCTCGCCGCATTTTGTCTCGTCTGCCTTGTTTTATATGCCATCGCGACGGGCCGGAATCTGCTCCTGGCTGAAACAAGCTGGAGATTCCTCTCCTTCAGTGACGGGTCATACCAAGATGTTTTCATCGAGAATTTTCCTTTGGGAATTGAATTTGGCGGTTTGCCGGTGAATATTGTCGGCATGGAAGGTGGATCACCTTATGGTGGCACAGCGCTATGCAACAGCTTTCTTGGCGCCTATAAGATCACGGACGCCCATAGATTACTGATGACTCCTCCCATCGTCACCGGTCTATACTGCCTTTCTGATCCGCAGGAAGCGCGGGATTTGACAAGCGAGTACCTCGGTGCCCTGTCTCGTGTCACCCACTTCGAGTTACAAAGAAAGGTGCTATTGCTCTATTACGGCGATCAGGATGATTACCTGCGCTTTCAAAGGCACTAATGATATATGTCCATGCATTATGGAAGGCTGGCTTGGGTTGCGAATCAGGGTTTGGGGAATGAGCGAAACGCGGTGGAATTTGGATGACCTTCTCTCGCAATCCAGTGTAATCCTGTCTTGTGAGTGAAAATGTTCATTGGGGAATATTCAGCTTAGAAGGATATTACGGAGGTTGCCATGCCAACTTGCTTCTGTCTTCTACCGATCCTCATCGGGCTGATCATTGCGCTGATCGCTCTTTTCCCTCCGTTTAAAATCCTTGCACAATGCTTCGCAAGCTTTCGCCTGGCATTGGTCTTCACCCTCGGACTGATCTCATTCCTGATCTGTTTCGGTATCTATACGTACGAAGTTGCCAACGCAAGCTACATCTTTGGCGTCTATCGATATGAATGCCAGTCCTGCGATTTCATGAAATACAATGCGACTGAGGAGGAGGAAAGGAACAAGGAGGCCATCATTCTTGAATATTGGGTGCGCAATGTCTTGCCACCCCCCTTTCAAACGAACTGTAATACGGGAAACGCCGAAGCCTGTCGTCTTGCGGATAACATTACAGATCATGTGAGGAATGATCCCCCCTGGGATGTTTTCTTGTTTGCATTCTTCTACAGTTACATCGCGACTCTTGCCACCTTCGTCTTCGTCATAATCTTCACCCGCAATCCGCCAACCCACAAACGGAAAAGAAAAACGATTCCAAATCCTACCTATGTGTCCCTTATTAGTACCGATCAACCCCAAACATAAGCGCCTCATGAATGAAATTCTCCGCAAGGGGAGGATATTCCTCTGATTCTGACCCATGGCTCAGCCAGAATGAGATCGCGGATGCGGACAGGAATCCTTTCGATCCTCCGAGCCAAATCGGCAACCCGATTCAATGCCCTATCCCAATCCCTACACCTCAAGATTCCAAAATTTCACTCTATTTCCCTCCCGAGATCAAGAGCTTTTTCGGTCTTACCTACTCCCTGGTTAACCCCATTCAGGCTATGACAAAGGGTTTTTTCCTTGCATAGGGATTCAATATAGCGAAATCCCGAAGATAACATGATTAGATACTCGCGTGATCATATCCCGGCGATATATTTATCTGACCAGATGACCCACTTTCTCTTTAAATGGTCGGCAGTATAACCCTCCACCCCGTGGTCGGAGGGACCGCGCATACGAGCCCCATTCAACCCGACGAGTTCCCGCCGATGAACGATTGACTAATAACAGAAAAGGATCTCATTCGGCGATGCACTCTATCTCAGCAATGGATTAAACCTGAGCCAACCCATTTCTGCCACCCATCTCCATCCGTTTCTCTGAGACAAATCCTTGCCCTTGGCCTTACCCCCCTTTCATCCTCCCATGTGCGCCGCCAAGATCTAATTTGGGAAAATCCTGAATGGCGTAAATGGGGGGACAGAGGGGGGTGATAGGCAAATCGCCGTGGAAGAGGATATGGCTGAGTAGATACAAAGATTGGTTATAATTCTCCATTACACAACCTATAATTGACCTTCATGGGTCGGAGCAAAACCGATGAACCTGACGCTTCACAGCCTGGGAGAAACCGATAGGCTTCTCCTGCGTGCTCCTTTAGAAGAGGATCTTAACCCGATTGTTGATCTTTGGATGGATCCCCTGGTGACAAAACACATTGGCGGGCCAAGGGACCATGACATGGTTTTGGGTTATTTCCAAGATTACGCAAACAATCCTGAAGCCTCGGTACGTGAAGAAAGGGATCGCTGGTGGTCGGTGCTTGAACGATCCTCAGGGCAATTCATCGGCCTTTGCAGCCTTAGCGAGAAGGAGATTGAGGGCCAAACGGAGACCGACCTGGGGTATTTTTTCCTGCCTTCCTTTTGGGGCAAGGGCTACGCAACCGAGGCGGCGCGGAGGGTGGCGGAATATGCCTTCTCGGAGCTTCAATTGGAGTCGGTCGTCGCCGTCATCGATCCGATCAATGCCGCTTCGAAGGCGGTGGCGCTCAGGCTGGGCATGGCGCTTGAGCGTGAAACGCTACGCCCGGATGGCGTGTTCAGGCAGGTCTATCGCCTGAAGCGATAAAAACTTGGTGAGCTCCCCGCCCATGACTCCTGCATATGTTTAAAGGAAGGGATCAATGATGACAACCCTAGAAGATGTCCTCGGGAAGCTCAAGGCAAAAGCCCGCTCTGACCAACTGGAGGGAATGGCGCGCTATGGCATGAGCGTAGATAAGCGGCTGGGGGTCGCCATCCCGGAAATTCGGAATATCGCCAAAGAAGTAGGCGTGGACCACGAGCTGGCGCAAGCTTTATGGCAAACCGGCATTGACGAAGCGAGGATCATCGCCTCGATGATAGATCGTCCAGAGGAGGTCACCGAGATGCAGATGGAGGCCTGGGTCAAAGACTTCAACTCCTGGGATGTTTGCGACCAGGTGTGCATGAACCTGTTTGAAAAGAGCCCCCTGGCGTGGAAGAAGATCGAGGACTGGTCCCACCGGGAAGAGGAGTTCGTCAAACGGGCTGCCTTCGCCTTGATCGCTTGCCTCGCCTGGCATGACAAGAAGGCCGCCGATGAGGTCTTCGTCCGAACGTTTCCAATCATCCTGGCCGGATCTAAGGACGAGCGCGGCATGGTGAAGAAGGCCGTCAGTTGGGCTTTGCGCAACATTGGCAAGCGCGACCTTACCCTCAACAAAGCCGCCATCGAGGCAGCCGAAAGGATCGGAGATATCGATGCGAAATCCGCTCGCTGGGTCGCCGCTGATGTCTTGCGCGAACTCAGGAGTGAGAAGATTCAAAACAGACTAAAGGGCTCATGAGGTCAAATTCCGACAAAGCGCAGATGAAGGAGCATTGGTACTATTGAGCCATGAGACCCATTTTCAGATGATCTCTATAACCTGATCATCGGGGAGCCACAATGCTTATTCAGGATTACAAGGTGGAAACTAAGCTGTCAACTCACAGCACAGAAGAGCTCGAATATGAAGCCATCGCTCATCTCAACATTGACCTTCGTCCTTTGCTGCCTTACCTTAATGCCACTCTCTCGAGAGCGGTATACTCGCCAGATGGCTCTGCGCTATCCTGGCGCTTCGAGGAACACAAGGTAGGTTTTTGGGGCGACCGCATCGCCGTCGATCATTTGCATTCGAGAGCTCAGGTGGAGGAGGTGATTAAGTACCTGGTGGATTTGGTTAACAAGACCTGGGAACGGCGAGAACAAATCACACCTGATACCAAAGCGCATCAATTCCTTCAACCCCTAGAGCTCCATCGTTTGCTTCCACAGATAAATTGTAAAAAATGCGGCGAGAACACTTGTTTCAATTTCGCGCTCAAAATAGCTGCCGGTCAGGCAGATTTAAAGCAATGTGAACCTCTGAATCAAAGACCCGAATTTGAGGCTGACAGGATCGAACTGGAAACGCTTCTGGCCTCGAAATCGCCTTCGCTTTAGGAAGCATGTTGGGTAAGCAATTATTGAAGAGGCATCTCGCTCTCGACTCGGATGTTTTGGATTGGCATAGTTTTGAACGAATAGTAAGGCCCCACGTAACGGTCAACATATACGCTTTAAGCCATCTAGTGAACCAGGAGTAACCACTCTAAATATAATGCGCCTATCCTGTGAGCAGTATGACACCATTCATGCTATTCTAAGCGGAACGAAGTAATGCAAAGAATCCCTAGGATAATCCTTGAAATGTGATGTCCCAAGGAAACTTCTCGCTACACTCCCCTGGATGGTGCAATTGGAAATAATCTTCATCTGCTTTGGCAGCGGGTCGTCAAACAAGATTACCTCAGAAATAAGAGGCGCCTTTTCAACACATCATCGGCCTCTTGATGATCAAATACGATATTAGTATCATGTAGACATTTCACCAAGCCTGCAAATAGATTTATCAAGGAAAGATGAGATGAAGAAACCGACGAAACCCAACCATCAAAAAGAGGAAATGACGAACAAAGCCCTCCTGGTCATCGATGTACAAAGTGGGTTGTTTAACCGCTCAGCGCCCATCTATCAAGCGGATCAATTTCTAACCAATATCCAAACCCTGGTGGATCACGCCCATCAGAAAGGCGTTCCAGTCTTCTACATCCAACATGCCAACCAATCAATCCTGGTCGAAGGCTCGGATAACTGGAAGCTCCACCCTCGATTATCACCAACAATAAAGGATGTGTTGATCCAAAAACGGCATGGCAGCGCCTTCCAGGAGACTGCTTTGCAAGAGGAGCTCGAATCGAGAAATGTGACGAACCTGGTGGTCGCAGGATTGGTCACTCATGGTTGTATCAAAGCGACTTGCCTGGGTGCAATACAGCTGGGCTACCATGTGGTTTTAGTCAGTGATGGCCACAGCAATTACAGTAAACAAGCGCCCAGGCTGATCGAGGAATGGAATCACAAGCTAAGTGAAATGGGAGTAGCCCTGGAACCGACCAAGGCAATCGACTTCGATTGAGCAACACCTCTACTGTACTTTGTGCATCCTTTCCGCCATCGGGGTGACCTTCATCTGGGGACCTGAGCGGCTCTCGCGTGATCCTGAGAAACCGGAGAGAGGCGAAGTTTAAAGTCGATCAGGGAATGTTTTAATCATCATTATCAGGAGCATCGGCTGTTCCTGAACAGCTACTTCAGCCGCCCATCGGTTGTTCACCACCCCCTTACAAACCCTATAGGCCAAAAGCAAACGCACCTTTATCACGGCTAACCTGACCGCATGTCATTCTAATATAATATTTATGATTATTATGATCTTATTTGGTATAATTATCAATAGATATTAAAGCCGCTTGGTTAAGTCTGAGAAAGGAGTGTTGCAGATGAGTGAGTTTAAAGGAAAAGTAACCATTGTCACCGGAGCAGCCTCCGGTATTGGAAGAGCTGCCGCTCTATTGTATGCCAAGCAGGGCGCCAAAGTTACCGTCTCAGATATCAACCAGCAGGGTGGTCGAGAGACCATTGACCTCATTAAAAAAGCCGGCGGTGAAGCGATTTTCATCAAAACCGACGTTTCAAAACCCGCCGACTGCGAAGGCATGGTGATGAAAACGATTGAGGCTTTCGGGCGATTGGATTACGCCTTCAACAACGCCGGCATCGGCGGGGAGCAGAACCCCACCGCCGACTACAGCATCGAGGCCTGGCAACAGGTGATCGCCATCAACCTATCGGGCGTGTTCTATAGCATGAAATATGAGATCCCGGCCATGCTGAAGAGTGGAGGCGGGTCAATTGTCAACATGTCCTCCATCCTGGGAAAGGTAGCCTTTGCCAATGCACCGGCCTATGCTGCCGCCAAGCACGGCGTTATCGGTCTTACCCAAAACGCGGCGGTGGAATATGGTCAACTTGGTATCCGCGTTAATGCTGTGGGACCGGGATTTATTCAGACGCCAATGATCTCTGTCATTGACCAGGATCCTGCCATGAAACAGCAGTTGATCGCTCTCCACCCAATCGGTCGCCTGGGTGAACCAGAGGAAGTGGCAGAGTTGGTGATCTGGCTTAGTTCGGGGAAGGCCTCTTTCGTCACTGGCGCCTACTATCCGGTGGATGGCGGCTACCTGGCCAGGTGAGTTGGTCGTTGAAGAATT
>CAYGXU010000068.1:13925-17200 GCA_964353875.1 uncultured Anaerolineaceae bacterium
ATGGCAGGATTGGTAACCTTCCTCACCGACACATTTCAGCCAATTTCTATCCGCGCTTTTGGAATACTTCACTCGGAGAGACTTCGATGAAACCAAAGCTCACCCTGTTTGTTTTAATCGCAACCGCACTCCTGCTGGTGTCCTGTAAACCGACAACGGAGAGTACCCCGCCCGCCGCCACGCAGGGCAACCCCCCAGAAACGGATACAAGCGTACCGACAATCCCCCCAACCGAAGCGCCCACTCAGGCACCGACAACCATCCCCCCTGCCAGGATAGCCACCCTGCAGCTCACTTCTGCACCCACCGCCGCGGGCGTCGAACACGCTGGTCTGGTCTATAGCACCATGGAGGGGTTGTGGCTGGTAGCGCACGACGGACAATCGCTTTTCCTCATCGACCAGCCGGAAGCTGTCCTCTCCCCGGATGGGAAGCAGGTGATCTTCCCCTTCGGTGAACTGGAAGATTTGTGGCTGGCCGACTTGCTCACTGGCGAGCAGCGTAACCTGACCAACACAAATGACCGCTATGAGCTCACGCCCCTCTGGTGGCCGGCTCGTCCAGAAGTGATCGCCTTCGAATCAAAGGCCATGGATGAAGAGCGCTTTGGATCCGGAAACCCGACCATCATCCGCCTGGATGGGGGCGGATACCAGGTCTTAGATAACCTCAAGGGCGCCCCCATGGCGCTCTCCCCTGATGGCATGACGATCGCATTCGGCTGTTGTGATGGGCCGGGCGTGCTCTATCGCCTATCCGAGGGACCGACCACTTTCAACCCTTCTGAATATGGCATCCCGGCAACCAAGCTCTTCGAGCCCGAATGGTCACCGGATGGGGGTCAACTCGCCTGGGAACTTGGCGGACCACTTGCAGGCGAGGGCAGCTGGCAGGTGGGGATTGTGGTCTTTGACCTGGGATACAAGACCGCCAAAAACCTGCACACTTTCACACCCCTCGGCGGTGCAGAGTTCCCTCACTATCTCGCCTGGAGCCCCGACGGCGCCTGGCTGGCTTTCGTGACTTACGCCGAGGTCGCTGAGTTGGGAAGGAAACCCGCTCTTTGGGTTGTGCGGACGGATGGGAGCGAAGAATATTTCCTCGGGAGCGGTTTCAATCCGACTTGGAGCCCGGATGGCGCCTGGCTGGTCTTCAACCAGGAGGGAGAGAATCCCAGAGAGCCTCAAATCTGGCTCATCCCTGCGGGTCAATGGGACCAGTCCAGCATACTCCCCATCCTGGGCGAATTGGAGGGTTGGAATGAGATGTAACCGCATTCCTGAAGCCACGCTCTTTGCCCATTCTTCTAACCAAAAGTGGCCTGAGTGCAAGATCCCTCAGGGTTTTTCGCATGATTCACCAGCCATTGCACATCGATATTGCATCTGCTCATTGGCAGGAAACCGAACCATACGAGGAAATCATTCGACTTGGGCGATTGGGTGGAGTCCGCCGCATAAGGCAGGTAATGCTTCATTTACTTCCTATTCGCAGAGGAAGACCAATTTCTTCGACGAAAGTACATCCTCCATAATAAAAGCATGAATCGATCATTGTAGCTCTTCGAGTTGTGTCTCAATCCTATGTGTCCCTAGCTGAAGAGCCGGCTTATGCCCTTGATTCGCCTCTTCATTCCCAAGTTATAATCATTCATCTCGAACATCGTGATAACTATAGGATGGAAACCATGCGCCGCTTCATTAAAATCTTCGCCATCGCCTTACTCTTGATCTTCGTTGTAGCAGCCATTGGGATCTTCTATACCTCAGGACCGTCCCTGTCCTGCTTTTTCCCCAAAGTGGGACCTTTACAACCCGGCACGTCTGCCCGAACCCTGCTCTCCGGAGAAAGAGAACGCTGCTATCTGCTCTATGTCCCAGATGAATTCGATCCTTCAAAGCCCATCCCGGTCGTCTTTTCCCTGCACGGCTTCGCCTCCAACCCGGCCGGGCAGCGCTTCATCTCGCGTTGGGAGCGCATCGCCGATCGCGAGACCTTCCTGGTGGTCTATCCTCAGGGTTCCTCCTTCCCCCTACGTTGGAACTCAGGGCTATTTGCCAATATCGACGAGATCGACGACGTTCAATTCATGCGCGACATGATCACCGAATTGAGATCGCTTGCCACGCTCGATCCAGATCGGATCTATGTCACCGGTATGTCGAATGGCGCCATGATGACCGATCGCATCGCCTGCGAGTTGGCGGATCAGGTGGCAGCGGTGGGACTGGTTTCGGGATTGGGAGCGGGCGCTTCCGATGAGTGTGCCCCCGCCCGGCCCGTTGCGGTGATGGGCTTCTTTGGCTCGGCTGACCCTCTCATCGATTTCAAGACCGGCTTGGGACGCATCTCCGTCCCCAGGCGCGCGCTGAACATCGCCTCCCAGCATGCTCTCGTCCTGCCACTCGATGAATGGACCGAGGCATGGGTGGAACGGAACGGTTGCAACCCAGACCCTGAAGTTCTGCCCACCCAGGGAGATGTGAGCGGTGTTCGTTATTCTGAATGCGCTGCCGGCGCAGAGGTGATCGTTTATACCATCGATGGCGGCGGACACACCTGGCCCGGCGGTCCGGACATCCCTTACATAGGGAAGACGACTCACGCCATCGACGCCAGCCAGGCGATGTGGGACTTCTTCCAGGCGCATCCGCTTAATAGAGATTAGGACCTCACAGGTCTGGGAGACCTGTGAGGTCTTTCTGGGAGTGCAGCCAGGACGATCAATAAAAAATTCGTTGCCGCATTCAACAAGCACGAACTATCCCTTTGGGATTCTCCAAGTGCTACTTCACCGCGAAGTAGTTCCTTCAAATTGCGTAATGTTCATCACTTTAAATATCGCTACCTTAATCGATGCCGTTATTGTGAACATGAGTGGTTTTCGACCTCCTCTGAGCGAGCCTGACTTTATTGGTGATATCCCTGCCTCTCCGTAAAGGAATCCCCTTTTACATCTTTCAATTACAATAAGGCCAAAGGTTATACAGGATGAACTCATTCGAGCGCCTGATGAAACGCCTTCAAGGTGAACCTGTCGACCGGGCACCGAACTTCGATATTTTCATGACCTTCGCCGCCCATCACATCAGGCAACCACTTTCCAGATATTACCTGGATTTTCATTCTAGAAGTGTCTGCCGTTCGGCTTCTGAATAGGCTCCCCAGCTCCTCCAAGAAGTCCCCCTTCAGATACGCCCTCCAAAAACCTTGTACTCGCGGTAGTTGCTAAAAACCGAGAAACCGCTATACTTCCTGCCCAAACGATCGATTGA
>CAYGXU010000069.1:0-16816 GCA_964353875.1 uncultured Anaerolineaceae bacterium
CACGTGGCCGGAGTGGCCGATCCGACCTTCGAGCAGACATTGCTGGTAAGGATTGTGCTGGATGATGGCACGCCGTTAACACAGATGCCGACGATCATTCAGGTGGAGGTGGGCGTGCGCGGACCTTTTGCTGTTGATGTGCCCTTCACCGTGCAGGAGGAGGTGGGCGGTCTGATTCAGGTCCTTGCTGATAGCCCGCGCGACGGCGGCATCGTTCACCTGGCCTCGGTCGGTGTCAGGCTGGTTGTGCAGGGAGAAGCCCAGATCAAGCCGGTTGAACCGCATTTGGAGCGAATTCATATCAAGCAGCCATCGTTGGGAGAGGAAATCAGTGGAGGCGTGGCTCATGTAGAAGGGATGGGGATTGCCAGCTTCGAGGGGACGTTGGTGGTCAAGATTTTCGACGTGGAGGGCAACCTGGTTGGCATGCAGTCGCTCATCACGGACGCGCCGGAAATGGGCATGCCAGGGACTTTCAGCATCGATGTGCCTTATACGATCACTTCGGAGGGACCAGGGCGCATCTCGGTGATCGATCCATTGCCCGCGTTTGATGGTGTGGGGCATATCTCCAGCGTGGAGATCATCCTGAAACCCTAAATTGGTCGGACTCAGTCATATCGACTTGGATGGTGATGATCTTCAAAAGAAATTGACGACATTTGGGCTTTATTGAACTTGGTTAACCTTACCTCCTCTTGAGGATTAGGTCCGAGAGATTTTAACGACAAAGCGGGCTGCCATGGCTAGCTGGATGGGGGTGTGTCAGCGCCCTTTGCTCATCAACTTGGGATTTTCTCGATGCCTTAGAGATCGTTTCTGGTTTAGTAGAGCCAGATTGACTTGGCGCTCCTGGGGAGAGGGGGGCATTGTAAAATACGGGAGATGTCCACCAGTAAGGAGGCGCGCTGCTGAGAGGGATTACGGCGAAAGCCCGGGACGAGGGGCGAGGTCGATAGCAAAAGATTTGTCAGCGAAGAATTGCTTCACTGGGGTTTGAAGTTTCACACGTGTTTTCGGTATACTGTTCTTATAAGGATTTTCCATGCCAGTTCCTGGTTCATGATTGTGGTAAGTGCATGCCAAGTGAATCGTTCCTTCTTGTTCATCTAGGTGAAGGGTGAGAAAGAAGGATTCTCTGGGGAGCGAATAGTTTCGATGTCTACCATGGGTGAAGAGAAAGAAGGTAAAGACGGGTTGGAGAATCGGGTGAAGGAAGCGCGCTCGACGCGCTTGGCTGCCACGCTGGTTCTTGTGGTGGCGGCCCCCTTGCTTCTGCTCTCAAGTCTGGCTCTGGTGTTATTCTATGTGGCCCCCACCCGCTTCGGCAATTTCCTCTCACGGCTCCCCGGTGAAGTCGCCATCCGTACGGTGCTCTTCTTCGCCCCGGTTACATTGCTGGCCATCGTTGTATTAGCGCTGCTCTATGCTTTCGAAAAACCATTGGTTGAAATCACGAGACCGCTATCGATCCGTGCCCGCGAGTTAAAGCCGAAGCGAGCAGCCTTAATCGCTGGCCCAGGTCTCTATCGCTTAGCATGGTGGAGCTTGTGGCTTTCCATTCCCGTTTTATTGGCTTCTATTGCAGTGCGTGCGGCAGCATTTCTCTCACCCTCCAAATTTGATAACTTTTTAAAGCGATTCTCTACAGGATCCATTCTGAACGTAATTATTGAGGTAGGACCCTTTCTGCTCATCCTATTGGTAACACTGGAACTGGTTGCCCTTATTCGGAGCCAAGGCACCATTCCGGAAGGAGAGCAGAAAGGGATCCCAAGAGTGAAGCGCTGGCTTTACCGCATCGGTCCGGCGCGACTGGCAGTGGGGGTTGTTTTGATCTTTGCCCTGCCTTTGTTGCTGGCCAGCCTGCTTGCCCTTTTGGCATTTTTCAGCCGCCCAGAGCGGACTCTCAGTATCCTGGCTACCTTACCCAAAGAAGTTGTTTTGAGAGTGGGCTTGATTTTCGCCCCAGCGAGTCTGTTCGTGGTGGTGATTTTAGCAGTGCTTTTCCTGCTGCAACGTTTATATTCGACTCAAATGGGTCCGGTAGGACAGGCGGATATTACACCAGAAAGCTTTAGCGGATGGCAGGTGTGGTCATGGTATGGATCTTGGTTGCTTGCCGGGGGTGTGGTAATCGCCAATTCGGCCATTCTCGGAGTGGTTATTGGGATGATGGTTTTGCTCTTGCGGTAAAAAGTCCCCATGCGTAATGCAGAATACGCTTGATTTCTTATGTCGAATGGAGATATTTATTAAGATCTTGGAATGAACATCGAGGGTAAAACCTGGTCGTATTGGATCAATAAGAATGCAGACGGATGTTCAGGGTTAGAGAGATGGTTGTTCACAGAGGCTGGGTTTCACTTGGTGGTTCCGTAGTTCTTTTTCCGCCTTCTCACATCGATAAAGCCAACTTAAGAGGCATTTATTAGAGCATCCTGAATATGGGGAGCGCTATGCTCATTTGGAGAGGTGATGTTCAAAACATATCGGAAGGAAATTGCATTCGCCCTCGCGGCGATTGAAGAGGCAACTTCGCTTTGTCAGCGAATACAGTTTGAGATGAGCCCCTCGTCGGTTTCAAAGACTGACCATTCGCCGGTAACGGTGGCAGATTTCGCATCCCAAGCGGTTGTGGCCCGTCATTTGGAATTAGCTTTTCCGAATGAGACGCTTGTTGCCGAGGAGGAAAGCTCACTGCTCAGAGGGTACAACTCGGAAGGACTCCTGGATTCAGTAACGAGGTATGTTGCTACTATCTTCCCAGAGGCCACACCGGACAGGGTCTGCCAGTGGATCGATCGTGGCGCAGGAGAACCTGGGAAGCGATTTTGGACTCTCGACCCGATCGATGGGACCAAGGGCTTCCTTCGAGGAGGTCAGTACGTGATTGCTTTGGCATTGATTGAACAAGGCAAGGTCATTTTGGGAGCCATGGGGTGTCCTAATCTGAACCTGCAACTGCTGCCTGCGTCTGGCGGTAATGGGGTCACCCTGGTAGGTCTTCGTGGTCAAGGAGCCTGGGTTTATGCGCCAGGTGGAAAGCAATCGACAAAGATAGCCGTTTCATCTTGCAAGCGAAGTAATTGCGCCCGAATATTGAGCTCATATGAGTCAACCCATACAGACCCAGAAATGCTCATGTCTCTCAAGTTAAAATTGGGCATAGGAGAGCCGCTTATTCGAATGGACAGCCAGGCAAAGTATGCCGTCTTGGCGAATGGGGGAGGCGAGTTGATTTTTCGTTTGCCCTCCCCATTCCGTCCGGAGTATGATGAGCGCATCTGGGATCATGCGACTGGTTCCCTTATCGTCGAGGAGGCGGGAGGGCAGGTGACCGATTTGCGCGGCGCCGAGCTGGATTTTGGGGCAGGGCGTGTGTTAAAAAACAACACCGGCATCCTGGCCTCCAATGGCCTTCTGCATGAGAGCGCTTTGGAGGCCATTCGCGAACTGGGCGCGGATCGGAGACCCGAAGCCTCGTGAAACGAGAGCATCTCATCGGCTTGGGTTTAGCATTGGCAGCCATGCTGGCTTCGTTCTTGGTGGCTGACCGTGTCTATGAACGCCTGCCCCATCTGGAAGATGAGTTCGCTTTCCTTTGGGAAGCGAAGGTGATGGCGCAAGGCAGGATCTCTTTGCCAACGCCATTGGAGCCTCGTTCTTTCCTGGTACCTTTCGTCGTTGATGTTGGCGGGCAACGTTTCGGAAAATACCCGCCTGGCTGGCCGGCCGCGCTTTCCTTGGGGGTCCGTTTCGAACTGTATTGGGCAGTGAATGCTCTCCTGGCTGGTTGTTGTATATGGCTGATTTATCGCCTGGGATCGAAAGTTGCTGGAAATAGGGTGGGGATCCTTTCTGCGATGTTGGCATTGAGTTCTCCGATGTTCCTCATGCTCGCCGGATCGATGTTATCCCACACGTTCAGCCTTTTTTTGGCCTGTGCCTTCATACTCGCTTGGTTTGACCTGTTTCCCTTCAAGGGTGAAGAAGGTCAAGGCAGGGCTGTGCCGCAGGGCATGCTCATCGCGACGGCAGGTTCCAGCTTGGGTCTGTTGATCATCACCCGCCCGCTTACAGCAGTTGGGATAGCAATTCCCTTTGTGGTTCATGGCATCATCATCCTTCTCACTGGCAGCAAAGCGCAGCGCATGCAGGCGTTTGGTATAGCGGGAATTGCAGTTGTTATTGCTGGCATCCTGCCCCTTTGGCAATGGATCCTGAGCGGAGATCCGACAAGAAACCTGTACACGTTGTGGTGGGAGTATGATCGAGTTGGTTTTGGGCCGGGATTCGGTGTTACCGATAGTGGGCACAGCCTTCATTGGGCGATTTGGAACACCAGGCGGAGTCTGAATCAAGGCTTACATGATCTCTTTGGTTGGCCATATTTCTCCTGGATCTTTCTTCCCTTTGGCATGCTGGCCCTACGAGGCAAATACCGGGGGTGGCTACTCCTGGCAGTCTTCCCAGCCTTGGTTCTGGCTTATGGGACTTATTGGGTTGGATCCTGGCTTTTTGGACCGAGATATTACTTCGAAGCACTCTCGGGTTTGGCCATTGTCAGCGCTATGGGGATCGGTTGGTTGGGGGGGTGGATAGGCAATCCCAGGCAAAGATCGTTCATTCGAAGTATGGCTGTGCAGGGATTGGTTCTGCTCCTTTTCACGCTGAATATTCTTTTCTATTTGCCACCCCGATTGGATTTTATGAACCATTTAAATGGCATCTCTCGCCAACGCCAACTCCCATTTAAGGTGGCTCCGTTTGAACGGGCATTGGTCATCGTTCACCCGGTGGATCGTTGGACCGAATACGGTTCCTTGCTGACACTGACTGCGCCCTTTGCTAAAAGCAAATGGGTCATCGTTCACTCGCGTGGCTTGATGGCGGATGCTCGCTTGGCGACTGGGTTTAGTGGCTGGCCGGTCTTCCATTATTATCCCGATGAGCCCTATGTCTTCAATCGCACCCCAAGGATGACAGTCATCGAAATTCAGAAATAAATTGAACAAAAATGGCCATTAAGTCGTTTCATGACGGATAATGAAACCTTAGCTTTTCGGGGAATCTCGAGGTCCTTTGTCGGCTTTGAGTTTGATCTATATATTTTACTATGTCAGTGGTCAATGCTATGATGGCTGCAATGGCGTTGTTGTAGCGAAAAAGTCCTCGATGTTGCTGAAGGATGCTAGAAAACAAGCCTTGATTCATCGGCTTACTGAATAGGAATGGAAGGAGCGGATTCATATGAGTTCAAAGAATTTCGTCATCGAAGAGAGAGAAGTCAACGGATTTGATCGGGTTTCGATGAGCGATTACGGCGAATTGATCATCACCCAGGCTGAGCACGAGGCGCTGACGATCGAGGCGCATCCGGATGCCCTCTCTCGCATCTACACGAAAGTCAGCGATGGGGAACTGAGAATTGGGATTCGAGGGACTTTCATGGATCGAGTGAGCGATGTGCTATCAACTGGGCTCGGTGGACAGCGACTTCGTTACAGCCTCACGGTGAAGGAATTAAAACGGTTGTTCATTTCCGGAGCGGCGCGCGTGATAGCTTCCGATTTGAAGACCGATCATCTGGCACTAAAATTGACCGGCGCGGGATCGGTTCAGATGAAGGGATTGAGAGCTGACAATTTAAAGGTGGATTTACCCGGTGCGGGTAAGGTCGAATTGGCCGGTTATGTGGAGGAACAAAAAGTTCAGATTAGCGGCGCTGGTCATTACATGGCTGCGAAATTGGAGTGCCACAAGGCGAACGTAAATCTGAGTGGGGCTGGGAAAGCGATCGTCTGGGCGAGTGATGATCTGGAGGTTAAAATTGGCGGCCTGGGCAGTGTGGATTACTATGGCACTCCCAAGGTGAAGCAAGAGATCACCGGGCTGGGGAATGTTGTCCGTTTGGGCAACCCATAGAGAAGTTGGCGGTTACCATGAGCGAGAAGGACCGCAATCTAACCGCAGGAGGTGGTCGTGACGAAGCAGAATGAGTATTCAGCATCGAGTGCAGGTTCCTGCTTTCTGATCCGCTTCACGGGCCTTCTCTCTTGCGGCCCAGCCTAAGTTTCTTCCAAGGCCTGGGGATATCAACCACGAGCGTTTTTTCAATTCGCGAGACAATAAGATCAAGTTTGGCTGATTGGGAGATTACATGGCTCTCGCAGCTTTTTGTCAGCCAAATGGCAGCTTACTTTCAGGATTACCCATGGAATCAGGATTACGAATTGATCCATAAGCATGAACTTGCTGAATATGGAAAACTGGGCTGGAAAAGCCCAAAGCCGAGAAAGAGAATAGCCCATACGACAGGCGAGCCATGCCTGTGCATAAGATCCATTCCCTTTTCATGATAGAGATTGGTTATTGAATGGGCAGGCTGAATTAAATAACGTTGACAGAAGGAGTTTGTTATGACCGATGAACTTGCCATTCAGATACAAGGATTGGTGAAATTTTACGGCGATGTGCAGGCTTTGCGAGGCGTGGATTTGGATGTGCAGCGCGGGGAAATCTTCGGATTTCTAGGTCCAAACGGGGCGGGTAAAACGACCACCATCCGCTGCATGTTGGATTTGATCCGTCCTCAAGGGGGGGCCATCCGCATCTTGGGGATGGATCCTCAAGAGACGCCCGTGGATGTGCGCGCCCGAATTGGCTATTTGCCGGGCGAATTAAACATGGAGTCGAATCTCAAGGTTGAAGAACAACTGCATTACTACAACGACTTAAGAGGGAATCGGAGCGATTGGGGTTACGTGCGTCAATTGGCGAAACGCCTCGAATTGGATCTCGCCCTGCGCATCAAGAACCTTTCGAAGGGTAATAAACAGAAAGTCGGTGTGATCCAGACGCTCATGTCGCGCCCTGAGTTGTTGCTCATGGATGAGCCCACTGTCGGGCTCGATCCGCTCATGCAACAGGAAGTCTACCGCTTGCTCAGAGAAGCCCAAGCGGATGGGGCAACGGTCTTCTTCTCCTCTCATATTATCAAGGAGGTGGAGACATTAGCTGATCGTGTGGCCATCATCCGTCAGGGACTGATTGTGGAGGAAGCCTCACCGGGGCAATTGATCAATCTCGAGATACGCCGCGTTCATGTCCAATTCCGCCAACCGGTCGATCCACTCGCCATCACCCAGGTGGAGGGCGTCAGATTGCTCTCTAGGGGCAACGGTCTGCGCTTCAGTTTCCAGGTGGACGGGGAGATGGACGGATTGATTAAAGTGCTGGCCAACTTCCCTGTCGTTGATCTAGAAGTGGAGCACCCTTCACTAGAAGAGGTATTTCTTGCCTATTACGCAACCGGGGAAAAGGAGAAAAGCTAAGATGTTCGCAGAATTCAAGCATGCATTGCATCGTTTACGCGGCCAGACCATCGGCTGGGCGATTGGAGTGGGGCTGTATGGTCTGATGATGGTTGCTCTTTTTGATACCATGGCTGAAATCGAAGGGCTGCAGCAACTGTTTGAGAGCTATCCGCCGGAGTTAATGGCTTTCTTCGGGGAGCTGACGATGATCAGCACGCCCAAGGGGTACCTGGATACGTATTACTTCGTCTATATGGACATGATCATCGGCATCTTCGCCATTGGAGCCTGCGCCAGTTTGCTTGTGGGAGACGAGGAGAAGGGAATCCTGGACCTGGTGATGGCGCATCCGATCAGCCGCTCCGGACTGTACTGGGGGCGAGTCCTGGCTTTCATCGCGTCTATCTTGCTGGTGCTTCTCGTCGGTTGGCTGAGCTGGCTGATCCCATCGGGCAGCAGCGATATGAATCTCACCTGGATAGAATTTTTGCGACCCTTCGCGCCGCTCTTCGCCATCCTGGTCCTTTTCGGTTTGCTGGCGCTGTTTTTGAGCCTCATCTTGCCCTCGGGGCGATTAGCGGGCATGCTCTCAGGGGCGCTCTTGGTCGGGAATTTCCTGCTCCAGGGATTGGCGCGCATCAATGATGAGTTGGAGCCGATTATCAAGTTCACCCCCCTGAATTATTACCAGAGTGGAGAAGCGGTGGATGGGTTGAAATGGGAGTGGCTGGCAGGGTTGCTGGGAGCGGCCTTGATCTTTGCCTTGCTCGGCTGGCTGTTATTCGAACGGCGCGAGATTCGCGTCGGCGGGGAAGCCGGCTGGGGTTTGTCGTTTCTCCGTCGAAAGGAAAAGCATCGAGCCGTATCCTAAGGTATTTGCAACAAGGGAATCATATGCAGGATGAACAATAATCCTCCATTGTGAGGGTTGTTGTTTTTAAAAGGATTGTGGTCATGGACGAGAGGCACCTCATCTGATAGAGTATCTAAGGACGGCTGCCGTCATAAACTGTCCACTCTATCTAAGCGCTGGCTGTTTGGGGTGTTCAGACCGAAATGTAGTCTCCAGCGGAGGGTAGCAGGCGTGAACATCCTCGTTCGTGATGCAATTCAAGGGGATTGCACGGCCGTCGCTCAACTGCTCGCTGAGCTCGGATATCCCACATCGTCACAAGCTGTCCCAAATCGAATAAAAGAAATGGATAGCGCCTCGGACGGTCGTCTTCTTTGTGCCATTGTTGATGGAACATGTGTAGGTCTGGCAAGCCTTCTCATTCACCTGTACTTCCCAACCGGAGGTCGCATCTGCAGGATCACAGCCCTGGTGGTGAAAAGCGAGTTCCGTGGGCGAGGCATCGGATCGAAGCTCGTTTTGGAAGCGGAGCGTATCGCTCGCGACGAAGGCTGCGCCGGCGTGGAAATCACCACCGCCGAGCAACGACAAGAAACTCATGGGATATATGAGCGTAGGGGATATGTGCGAACGAGCATCCGCTTCTTCAAGCGTCTCGACTGAGCCATAGAATGAACCTTATCATCCCTGTCAGGTAATTTGAGTAGAATTGGAGAAAAGCTGCTCCTTTATTCTGACTAGGTGCATGTGATGCCTTCTGGACGCTGACATTGATTTTTCTATTCAACTCGTTTCATGTGGCAGGATACGGGCAATCGATATTTTTGCTTAAGATGAGTAGGAATGGATGGTTGAAGAATCAAAGCTCGAAGATATGGATGAGATCCTGGAGGTCGTCAACACAAGCAACCGAACTGCCTATAAAGAGATCATTCCAAAAGAGTATTTCAGAGATCAGGTCACCACTAAAAAGAACTACTTGCTGATTTCGAACGGATGACTTTTTATTCCTTTAAATACAAGGAGAAAATAGTAGGGGTAATTGCTCTGCATGTCGAAGGAGGGAAAATAGGACGGTTCCGCTACATGTACATCCTGCCGGGCAATAACGAGGAAAGCATATGAAGAAGCAGGAAGCAAAACAACTGGGAGAACGAATCGCAGCAATGATCGAAAGGAAAGAGATCGAGGGGGCATTGGATGTCCTTACTCCTCTTCTGGATCAACGCATCCCTTTCTCCTCGCTCGATCGGATCGGTGAGGCAATTGGCATGGCCTCCTTGGAGAATGTTACTCCATTTTTGGAGAAAATCGCCTCGAAAGGGAGTGAGGGTGGCTGGCCAGTGATAGGTTGTGCATTGGGTCAACAATTGGAGCGTGACCGCGGTGGGACATTTGATCGTTGTCGTGGGATGATTTCTATGGCAGATATTTGGTATGCGGCTGATATCCTGGCGGAGCGGGTGCCTGGGCCTGCTCTGGTGGATGGCTTTCCTACCTCATCGAAGCTTCTCAAACCCTGGGCGGAAAATGAAAACCGTTGGGTGCGACGTGCGGTTGGTGTGGCGGTTCATTTTTGGACGAAACGCTCGCGGGGAGTGAGTGATCTTGAGGATCGAGCGCAGACGCTTCTTGACATGCTAGTGCCATTGTTCGAAGAAAGAGAGATGGATGCCGTGAAAGGCATCGGTTGGGGATTGAAGACGTTGGGGAAGTATTATCCACACTTGACAGCGCAGTGGCTTTGCCGGCAGGTGACGCAAAAGAAGCGCTCTTGCCGTGCAACGATGCTACGCAAAGCCCTCACCTATCTCTCTCCTGATCAACGGGCCATTGTGATGGGAGATCGAAAAGCATGAGGCTGGAATTTCGTGAGGTTCAGGCTCGCAAAGTCGTCAACATCCATAAGCATGTGGATGGCCCTTGGTTCTGGGGGAAATACACCGCCCATCCTTACATCGGTTGTCGCAGCGGGTGCGAGTTCTGTTATTCGCGTGGGGGTCGCTATCTGGGAAGACGGGATCCGGACACCTTTGACTCTGTGATCCAGGTCAAGGTCAATGCCGTGGAGTTGCTCCGCAAGGAACTGGCGTCGCGGGAGCGAGAGATCATCGCTTGTGGGGATTGGCAGCAACCGGCCGAAAATCGATATCAGTTGTCGCGCCGCATGCTTGAGGTTATTCGCGAGTTTGATTTCCCTTTATTTATCGTTGAGCGGTCACCGTTGCTGGAACGCGATGTCGATCTCCTGGCTGATATCAATCAGCAAAGCTGGGTCGGTCTGATTTTTAGCATTAGTAATTTGGATCCGTTACTCAAGAGAGCTTTTGAGCCGCGCAGCCCAGGGGTGAAACGCCGGTTGCAGGCCATGGAGAAGCTCGCCGCTGCTGGCATCAGGGTGGGAACCTCGATGATGCCGATAATCCCATTCTTGGGCGACGATGACGGTCATCTCGACGAAACGGTGCGGGCCACCAAAGATCATGGCGGGTCATTTATTTTGGCTGGGGGGATGACGATGGAGGGGGTTCAAGCGGAGCGGACGATCAGTGTGGTAGGACGTATCGCTCCCGAATTGGAAAGTCGCTGGAGGGATTTATACGATTGGCGACCAGGAGCCAAACCGAGCTACAGTCCACAGCGCGCATACTCCGCCCGCTTGGGTTTACGCATTCGTGAGTTGTGCGCCAAGCATGGCCTGTTGGATCGGATGCCGCGTTACATCGCTCCTGGTCCGCTGGCGATCAATAAACGGATCGCCGAGCGATTGTTCCTCAAGACCTATGATTTGGAATTGCAGGGAGCGAACGATTATCGCATCTGGGCTTATCGCAAGGCGGCCTGGACAGTGGACGAGTATCCGCAGAACATATCAGATCTTTATCGAGAGCAAGGGAAAATTGGATTGATCCAACTGCCTGGTATCGGCCAGAGTATGGCTTCTGAAATCTCGCGCTGGCTGCAGGAATTGGATGGAGAGGAGTGGAAAAACTAAGCTGTTTCGGATTATGGCTTGTTGAGCTGTGTGGACATGCTCTTGAGCGCCAGATGGAATATCTGGATTGATTTCATATCTATTCCGAAGGACTGATTGTATAGCTGATAGCGAGTCGATCATCAGGCGAGGGTCTAACTGCATGCAGCAGGCATTCAGCGACGAACTCATCAGGCATATTCTCAATTCTTGGGAGAATTGTAAGGGTACAATAGGATTGATTTGCCCGAAGGATGAGCGACGGTTATAAGGAGGTGGTTGTCTTGATGAAGACTTATCGAAAAGAGCTGTGGTTCAACATACCGAATCGCCGTGCCTTCATCAATATTACTTCCAAGGTGGAAGAAGCTTTGCGTGAGAGTGGGATTCAGGAAGGGATGGCACTGGTGAATGCCATGCACATCACCGCCTCGGTGTTTATCAACGACGACGAGTCAGGGCTGCATCACGATTACGAACGCTGGCTGGAGGGCCTGGCGCCGCATGAGCCTGTGAGCCAATACCGGCACAATCGTACCGGAGAAGACAACGCCGATGCCCATTTGAAACGTCAGGTAATGGGGCGGGAGGTCGTGGTGGCTGTTACCGAGGGCAGGCTGGATTTTGGCCCCTGGGAGCAAATCTTCTATGGAGAGTTCGATGGCGGCAGGAAGAAACGGGCGCTGATTAAGATCATTGGGGAGTGAGGCTGTCATTTGATCATCCCGAACAGCGTAGCGCTGGAGGATCTCTGAACTGGCCATTTTCAAAAATCATCAGAAGGTCGTTTGGTACCCGTTTATTGCATGCAGAATGAAGTTCACAACACCTTTTTCTGCTCAAGATGAGGTTGGCTGTCTCTGAGGTGTAGAGAGCATGGTTCCGCATCACCTATGGGATCGATGGAATATCGGAGAGGAGCGTAGAAAATGATTCTCACTGGCATTCACCTGTTGCTGACCTATCAATGCAATTTGGAATGTGATCATTGCTTCGCGTGGGGCAGCCCCTGGCAGAGCGGGACGATGACTCTGACGCAAATAAGGCAATTGCTGTCACAGGCGAAGGAGCTAGGGACGGTTAAGTGGTTTTATCTCGAGGGTGGCGAGCCATTTCTGTACTACCCGATCATGCTCAAGGGAGCCCAGGAAGCTGCCGCGTTGGGATTTCAAGTAGGGCTGGTCACGAATAGCTACTGGGCGACGAGCGAAGAGGATGCGATCGAATGGTTACGGCCGTTTCAGGGGCTGGTCCAGGATCTGTCCATCAGCAGCGACTTATTTCATTGGGGTGAGGAGATCGAAAAGAGGGTGCATACAGCACGGAAGGCCGCTGACACGTTGGGCATCCCCATCGGGGTCATCAGCATTGCTCAACCGGAAAAGACCGACACGGATGCTGCCATAGGCCAACTTCCTGAGGGGGAGTCAGGGATCATGTATCGCGGCCGGGCGTCAGAGGCGCTGGTTTCTAAAACTCGACTCCATCCATGGGACGAGTTCACTGAATGTCCCCATGAAGACCTGCGCGAACCCGGCCGCGTGCATGTTGATCCCTTGGGAAATCTGCATATCTGCCAGGGGATTTCCTTGGGCAATTTCTTTCAGACACCGTTATCCCAGATTTGCGAACGTTACGACGCGGAAACCCATCCTATTACCGGCTCCCTGCTTATCGGCGGCCCGGCTGAGTTGATCAGACGTTACGACTTGCCGCATGAAGATCGCTATGCGGACGCATGCCATCTGTGTTATCAAGCCCGACGAATATTGCGTGAACGTTTCCCGCAGATCTTAACGCCCGATCAGATGTATGGAGTGTTTTAGAGTCGATAAACCATCGTTTTGAGCAGGTTTTTCTGGGGAGCAGGTCATTAGGTAAGGCCACATTGTTTATTTCAACCGAAAGGCTTCATCAACCATGTCGATAGATAATTTGGGAAAAAGCGATTTGAACAATTGGAAAGATCTTGCAAGTCAGGATTTAATGGATTGGCTCATGGGTGAGGAAAGCCCATCGGTGAGGTACTTCACATTGGTTGATCTTCTTAGACGTCCATCCGACAGCCCTGAAGTCATCCAGGCCCGCAAAGCGATCGCGTCCTCTGAACCTGTGACAAGTATCCTTTCTCGTCAATGCCCTGGTGGCTGGTGGGACACTCCCGAGAAAGCGACCGGTATCAAGCGGGCTTCGGGGCAACTCCTCATCCTTTCTCAGCTGGGAATCGAGCCAGATGAACGGACGGAAATGGGATGCGAGTTTGTGTTGAGTAAGCCCTGGCTTACGCAGCGTTCGCCCATTTGTATCCCTCCATGTTATACAGCAACCTGGCTGCGTTTCTTGTCCTATTTTAATTTTGGAGAGGATCCTCGCCTGATCGCCGGGTGGGTTTCATTGTTGGCGAGGCTGGAGGAAGAGACGGGCCTCATCTGTTGGTATCAAAGGCAACGCCCATGCCATTGGTTAGCAGTGAAGTCACTATGGGCATTATCATGCGCGCCCTCGACATATGATATCAGCAAAGCCCTGGCCAAGATGTCAGAAGCGTTGCTGGGGCATGACTTTGACTTTGCCGGAGAAGAAGCTCGATGGCTGAAATTCGGTTTTCCCTGGTACGTGCAATCCGATCTGTTGGATGCCTTAGAAGCGCTGATCGTCTGTGGCTACGCCAAGGACCTTCGTGTTCGTGCTCTGGCGCAGCATCTTCTTGACAAACAGCAGGGGGATGGCAGGTGGCTCTTAGAGGGTGGGTCTACCGCAATGCGAATGGAGAAGAAGGGCAAACCCAGCAAATGGATCACCCTTAAAGCTTTACGCGTAATAAGGGCGGTCCAAGATGGATAAGATAAAACGGTGATCTTTTTTCGATCCCAGCTCCAGAAAGCGAGAGAATAGAATGCAAACTCAGGTAATCGAATGGCTCCTGGCATCGGATGAGCCCTGGACACGTTATCGTACCTTAGTCGATTTACTGGACCGGTCTGAGACGGGTCCTGAAGTTCTTGCTGCCAAGGCAGAGATGTTGGCCCATCCTCAAATAAAGGCCTTGTTGCAGCAAGTCACTGCTTGGCCTGGATATGCCCTGCAACGGCATAACGACGCCCATCATCCTCTTTATGCATTGAGCACGCTGGCCGATTTTGGTCTGAAATACAGTGACCCTGGAATGACCCCCGCCCTTGATGCTGTATTGGATCATCGATCTGCCGAAGGATTGTTTCAGACCCTGGTGCTGATCCCCAAGGCATTTGGCGGCACGGATGAGGAAATGTGGACATGGGTGCTTTGTGATGCACCAACGCTGCTCTACGCTCTTCAGGCGATGGGGTTGGGAGCGGATCAGCGTGTCAAAAATGCCGTGGAAAATCTAGTCGATCTGGTGGACAACAACGGTTGGAGGTGTAAATCAGCACCCGAATTCGGTGGGAAATTCAGGGGGCCGGGTCGGCGAGATGATCCCTGTCCGATCGCCAATGTCTATGCACTCAAGGCGTTGTCTCAACGCGCTGACCTAGTAGACAGCCCGGCAGGACGCCTGGGTGTGGAAATGCTTCTCGGGCATTGGGAACAGCGGGGAGAGCGAAAATACTACTTATTTGGAATCGGGACCGATTTCCGAAAATTGAAATATCCCTTTGTTTGGTACGATATCCTGCATGTGGTCGAGGTGCTCAGTCGTTATCCTTATGTCTATTCCGATACGCGTTTCCAAGAAATGGTCGATGCGGTCAATTCCCAGTTGGATGGAGAAGGTCGTTATACCGCCGGATCGATGTACCGCGCCTGGAAGGATTGGTCTTTCGCCGACAAGAAAAATCCATCCCCCTGGCTGACCTTCCTGGTCCTGAGGATTTTAAAACGAGTGGGAATGATTTCTTAGCCATATTTCAACCGCTGGAAGCGCCTTCGGGCAGTATCTTATACAGGGATAAGATGATAAGCAGTCGAAATTCGCTCCTCAATGGAGATCCATTACCATGGTTGCTGGAGCAGGAAAACCCCTCTGTACGTTACTGGACTCTTGTTGACCTCCTCGATCGACCCATGGATGATGCCCTTGTCAACGAAGTCAGACAAGCCATTTCTCGACAGCCGATTGTTTTAGAATTATTCTCCCTTCAACATGCCGAAGGCTATTGGGGAGAGGACGAGGCAAAACCTTATACGGCACAGGGAGCTGTGGGGGTGTTGTCCTTGCTTCACATGCTGGGCGTGCTGCCGGATGGTCGTACAAGGGCGGGTTGTGAATCATTCCTGCGATACGGTCAAAATGAGATCGGTGGATTCTCTATGGTGAAGACATATCGAAGTGGGATTTTCCCTTGCACCACGGGTGAACATCTTCCTTTTCTGGTTTACTTCGGCATGACTGATCACCCTCAGGTGCGCAAAGCTTTTTCCTTTCTTATCGACAGCATGACCATGAACAGGGCTTTGGACTGTGGACGTTATCAACACCAGGACTGCCTGTGGGGGGCGATAGCAGCATTGAAGGGATTGAGCGTGCTCCCGCAAGACATGCAGGACTCGAAATCCGAACAAGTCGTCCAACGCTTGGCGGAGGCTTTATTGGATGCCGAATATGACTTTCGTGGTGAACATAAGCGTTGGTTGACCTTCGGCGTCCCTAGAGGTTGGGATCTGCTTGCTGCTTTGCGTGTCCTGGCAGCACATGGTTATGGGCAGGATCCTCGATTTGAATCGCTTCTGGATTTGTTCCTCGAATGCCAGGATGATCAGGGGCGATGGCTTTGTGGCTCGGTTTCCAGGACATGGCCATTGGAGAAACGCAATCGCCCCAGTAAATGGGTCACGCTGGATGTGTTGAGAATGCTTCGACGACTTGGGCTTGGCTTCCATCCATAAGCGAGAAAAATCCTTTTAAGCTACACTATTCCCCTCTGATAGTTCCATCCCTAACCTGGAAATTCTCTCTTTAAAGAAGGATGGGATATGTCTGTAAACAATTCCATTTCACCATGGTTAATGGGGATAGGTTTGCTCAGGAGGACGAAGTGTTAAAGCGAGCTATTGGTGCTACAAGTATTTTCATCGTGTTATTCCTTATGTCACTCGCATGCGGCTCACTTTCTACACTAGAAGATTGCGGGGAAGGGATTGACGGAACAGCCGATGAGGCCTTGTTCGGTCAGAACTTTTCTTTTATGAACTTGGTAGATGCGGAAACGGGTGAGCGAGGCGAAGATGGAGGCGAAGATGGCCGTCTGTTTGATGCCGATGATTCTTTGAAAATCTCTTTTGAGAGCAAATCGAATGTAACGATGCGAATCTGCGTTCAGGAGAGGAAGGGAGGGGGCAAAGTCGTACTGAATCGCAGCGTGGATTACTTCACAGGCGAAGGGGGGTTTGTTTTGGGGACATTCCCAAGCGGCAATTACATTGTGAGGGTGATTATGGGCGATGTCCTTGTGAAGAACCTTCCGTTTACCATCGAATAAAACTCTATACTTGATGAGTGTTCTGAATAACCTGCGCCCAATCATTTATGCTCGAATTCACCCTACGGGATCGTTTTCCATCCAAATTCGCAGGCTGCATTTTTTCTTTACACGACTCACATGCAGGTGTTTATTTTTTTGGATGATACTAATTGTCTAACGAAGCTTCGCCTCAAACCGACAAGTAGGGCAAAGTGATCATGATCTTCCA
>CAYGXU010000070.1:0-16569 GCA_964353875.1 uncultured Anaerolineaceae bacterium
CGACCACCCCACCTATCGAAGGCAGCACGCAAGATTACACGCTGATCCGCCAATAAGGTCTGATATCGATCCCGAAGCTGCTTCAGCAGCTCTGTCGACCCTTCGATATCGGTGAAGAGGAAGGTGACGGTACCTTCGGGCAGGTCGGAAAATGGGAGTTGCGATGACATAGGCATAATCCCTTAGTTCGGTTTCATAGAAGCCTGGTGCGGCTCGAGGAGCAAGTTCTTAGAACTAACATAACCCATAGCATTGCTGCGAAAGTTCTTGACCCAGGGTTTTACCAGGTCTGGATAAGGCGCGATACCACCATAGAACAGAGGAAGGATCAAGACGTCTTCTGCTACGAGGATACGATCTGCCTCGCGGTACATCGCCAGGCGCAACCCCCGATCTGGCGTGCGAGCCGCGCGTTCGACCAGGTCGTCATAACGCGCATTGTGCCATCCCCATTGACGTAGATTGAAGGAAATTAACAAACGCAGCATACTATCTGGATCGGGGTAATCTGCAACCCAACCCCCTCCTACACCGTGGGTATCAAATTCATTAAGCCTATCATCCGTATTATTCCGAACAAGAAATATGGATTCAATTCCCAATGCTTCACGCCATTGTCGGCGAACTTCGGCGTCGATAGGGGATTCCGGAACAGAAAACTTGAGTTTAGGAAAATCTCGACTGTCTGGATAGCCTGCTTCGGTGAGGTATTGCTTCGCCAGCTCGACATCGTACCTGAGACCGAGCTCGGGTGAATGCCCTGCCATTCCTGGCGGAACGACACCTCCACTCACTTGAGGTAATTTGCGACCAATGGATACCTCCAGAAGCTGTCTGCGATCAAGGGCATGAGCCAACGCCTTCCGAACGCGCACATCATCCAGCGGAGGTCGGCGGAGGTTAAATGCGATATAGGTTAAATCTAAAGATTGGGAATCATAATGAACTTCATCTAGTGGAAGCTCGGCCGGGATCAGTTTCGGTAGAAGATTCCATGTTACATCAACCTTATCTTCCAGGTATTCCTGTACTCTGGCCTCTTCATTGCGCTGGATCTGCCATTCGATCCTATCCAGATTGCCTGGAAATTCGGCAAAGTAGACTGGGTTTTTTTCGATGATGGCACCCTTTTCGTCATATCGCACAAGCCGAAAGGGGCCGTTGGACACGATATGCTCTGGTTTCCACCATTCATCTCCATAGCGCTCGATGATGGCTCTCGGCAATGGATAGGTATTTGGTTGGGTAACCAGGTAGATGAAGAATGGGACCGGGGTTTTCAATAATACTTCGAGCGTTGTGGAGTTGAGGGCACGCACACCTACAGCTTTCGGGTCTGTATCCAGTCCTAAGCGATAATCGAGCGCACCGACGACTGCATCCAACAAGCTGGTCATATAGAAATCTGCACCCAAAGATAGATTGCGTATCCAGGTCCACTCGAAATCCTCGGCTGTCACTGGCGTCCCATCCGTCCAACGAACATCCTCCCGCAAATGAAAGACATAACGCCGACCCTCCTCGAGCACCTCCCAGGAACGGGCTACATGGGGGACGACATTCGTATCCGAATCTAAATCTGCCAAACCTGCGAAAAGTTCTTTAACAATCTGCAATTGAAGGGAATTATCCGCTTTCCCCGGATCGAGCGTTCCAGGGTATATCTCAAGAGCGAATCGAAGAGTCCGATGAGGCAGTATAGATCGTTGATCATCTTCGATGGGCGCTCTAAATTCCTCTTTAGCCTTCAACTCAAGCGCGAATGCTTTCTCGTTGGCTTTATGCGCTGCATCGAACTCGAAATATGTCTGGTGAATTAACCCAAGTTTCAACCAGGTCCGAGCCGAACGCGAATCGTCTTTCGCCAATTCCAACAACTTCAAGGCTCGGTGATAGTAATCAATTGCTTCATCGTGGGCATCCTCCAAGCGAGCCCTGTCCCCCGCTCGGAGCAAATAATCGATCGCCTTTTCGTTCGCCTGTGCTGCTTCAAAGTGACGAGCCAGCAGACCTAAGAATTCTTCCTGTCGATCAGGGAATAATTTCTCGATCGCCTCCCCGACGTGAAGATGGTAGATCTTGCGGCGTTCAAAAAGAAGTGAATTGTAGGCTGCCTCTTGGGTCAGCGAATGTTTGAAGATGTACTCCAAATCCGGCCAGCGCGCTTTCTCCAGCACCAAATCTGCGCGTTGTAGCTGTGCCAGATGGGTATCGAGGTGACGTTCCGCTTCTGCAATGGCTTCCAACAAGCGGTATAGAAAACTCTTCCCGATCACGGCGGCCATTTGCAGGGTATTCCGTACATCTTCTTCCAGGCGGTCGATTCGAGCCAGGAGAACCCCTTGTAACGTGTCAGGGATGGTGACTTCCATGATCTCCTTTACAGCTCGCCAGGTATTATCTTCGTGTACCACAACGCCCTGATCGATCAAGCTGCGGATGATCTCTTCAAGGTAGAAGGGATTACCCTCCGAACGAGCTAGGATGAGATCCCGAGCGCTGGCGGGCAATTCGGCAATTTTCAACAGGTGATTCACCAGTTGGTCGGATTCCGTTGAAGATAATCGTCCCAGATGAATTTCATGGTAACGATAAGCAAAATTAGTCTCGACCTTGAGCTTCAATTGCCACGAGCCATGATCCCGATCGATGCGCATGATCATGAGGGTCATGAGTGGAACACGGTCGGTTAAGGCAAGGAGATGCCCAAGCGCTTCTAGAGTCGATGGATCCGCCCAATGCATATCCTCGAATATGAGCACCGAAGGACCTTGAAGCGCAAGGCGACGGAAATATTCACTTATGGAAAATAAAACCTGACGTTTCAGCGTCTCACCATCGAGCTGTCGGATGAGTTCATCCTCTTCCACCCTTTGTCTAATACCAAGGAGATGGAAAAGGAAGGGAAGCACCTCCGCCCCGTCTTCCCCGAACAACTCGCTGACACGACGGCGCATGGTGACTCTGATCCTCGCCTCGGGAGCACCTTCGGAAAGCCCCAGATCCTCCAGGAAAAGCTGTGTGATCGGCCAGAAGGAGAGCGTGGTTCCATACGAAAGCGAACGGCCCTCCAACCAATGTATAGATGGGCGAGGTGTAGCTCTATCTGATTGCTCATCTTGTTCTTTGGTTATAAGTCCTCTTGCTTCCTCCAACAGACGAGTCTTACCGATCCCAGCTTCCCCCAAGAGAGCTATGATCTGGCCATGTCCCTCGATTAGAGAAGTGAGCGAGGTATATAACACCTCCAGTTCATGCTCACGCCCAACAAGGGGTGAAGCAAGACCCTCGATTCCACGTCCACTTTCTGGCGTGATCTTAGCTTTATCCACCTCGAAAACGAGAAGGGCTTTAGATTTCCCCTTTAGTTCAATCTTGCCAAGATCCTTCAAATCAAAAGCTGACCTCACCAAATGGGCGCTCGCTTCGGATAGAAGCACCTTCCCCGGTTGGGCAGCGGATTGCAGCCGGGCTGCCAGGTGTACCGCGTCGCCGAGGGCCAAATACTCCTTGTGCAAATCGGTCCCGATATCCCCGATCACGACCGTGCCAGAATGGATCCCAATCCTCATCCGGAAGTCATCCACCAAACTGCCCAGATCTTGTCTGTACTCTGTAATAGCTTCCTGGATGTCCAGCGCGGCGTGCACAGCGCGAATCGGATCATCCTCATGCGTGATGGGCGCGCCGAAGAAGGCCAGCACGCCATCCCCAAGCAACTGCGCGATCGTGCCTTCATAGCGGTAGATCGCTTCACTCACCCGGAGGTGGGCGCCGGAGACGATCTCCTTCCATTCCTCGGGATCCAGTTTTTCAGCCATGGCGGTGGAGCCGACAATATCAGCAAAGAGGATGGTTACAGGCTTGCGTTCACCCTCGATGTCCTCGCGAGCCTCACGCATCTTTTCCTTCAATCCCCTAGGAACGGTTTGCTGCAAGGTTTTGAGCCTGGCGTCACATTTTGGGGTGGATAGATGCTCGACGCGCGTCCCACAGTTTTTACAGAATTTGGCTTGAGGTGCATTTTCTATTCCACAGGACGAACAGACCCATACAAGGGATGCGCCGCAGTTCTCACAGAACTTGGCGTCCCAGGCGTTCTCATAGGAACAGGATGGGCACTCTAAAGTTAGAAATCCGTCATGCATAAGTTTTCACTCAATCAATCATAATCTACTTTGTGTCTCAGGCTATTCAATTTCTTTCTTCACAGGCACGCTGCGAAGCTCAAGCAGCGCCTCCTGGTCTAATCGTGCCAGCCTGGGGAAATCTGTCTCATGCGTACGGCTCAGCCGTTCGGTGAGCTTCGATAGGAAGAGATACTTCAGGCGAGGTTCGGTCATCAAGCTGTGCACATTTGCAGCTGGAACTTGAAGCAATCTGGTGTCCTCCTCGGCCACGACATCCGCCGTGCGCAGCATCCCGGTCAGTGCCGCGATTTCACCGAAGAAATCCCCTTCTCCCATGATAGACAAACCCCGGTATTCTCCGCTCTCAGGAGCAACTCCCGCCACAGCCTTACCCGAGAGGATGAAGAACACCTCATCTGCTGCTTCACCATGGCGCACGATGGTTTCACCCCGGTTAACTTGAAAAACCCTGGACCCTTCGATGAACCTCTCCCGATCCCCAAGGCTCAAGCTTGAAAACACGGGCAGATGCCCAATCAAGAGGTCCAAATCCGCCAGGGTGGCAGCCGCTCCCTCTGCAAGGGCTGGCACCAAAGGTGCAGTTCTCAACAATTGCAGTGTTTTCTTCCACTCTGAGGCTGGCTGTCCCAGACCAGGCATGATGAGAGATAGTAGGCCAGAGACTAGCAACAGCCCTGCACTGCCCAGGATCATCACCCGAATGTCTATCACATCTGCCAGTCCTGCTGCCGCCATGCCCAATAGGAGCACAACATCCCGCGATACAAAAAAAGCGCTATTCACTCGCCCGCGGATCTCGCGCGGGACATTGCGTTGAATCAGTACCCGGCGTGCGATCGCCGAGGGCGCGTTGAAAAAACCCGAGATCCCAACCAAAACAATGGCCAGTGACACGACAGACACCTGCGAATAGAGAATGGCCACTAACGCCATCCCCAGGTAACCGATCGTGATCCATTGACCCTCCCTTAAACGATCGCATAGCCGTGCCATCAACAGGCTTCCGATGACAAACCCAACGGACGTCAAACCCTCCTGTAACCCATATTCAAATTCTGTCGCTTGTAAGGCTCGTTCTGCAAATGGAAGTAGGAGGGAATTCCACAAACCGAAACTGAACAGGACAGGGATGGAAATGTACAGAAGAGAGCGTAAAACTGGATTATCAAGCAGAAATTTCGTCCCGCTGCGTAAATTCCTGAAGATGGTTGATACACCTGTGCGTCCCTCGACCTGTAAAGGCTCGATCCGGATGAACAAAATACACAAAGCGGAGAGGGCGAAGGATAGACCATCCAAATAAAAAGCCCATTCAATTGGAAACTGAGAGGCGATCAGGCCAGATGCTGCAAAGCCAACTGCTGTGGAGCCAAAAGAACTGATGGCGATAAAAGAATTGGCAGCCGCCAGCTCTTCATCCGAAGCCACCTCCGGCAAGACACTGGCGTGCGCCGGATCAAAAAACTGCCCGACCGCACTGGTCAGCATGATGATCACATACAACCATGCAATATGGATCGGGACCAGAACAGGGATGAGAAGGACGAGAACAGCACGTATCAAGTCAGCTGCAATCATGATGCGCTTGCGGTCGAAGCGATCCACAAGCACACCTGCTATGAGTCCCACAAGCAGGCTGGGGGCTGCCGTGGCCATCAGCATCAAGCCCACGCTTAAGGCCGAATCGGTCAGGCGGAAAACCAGAATAGAGGCCGCCAATGAAGTGAGCGAACTGCCAATGGTTGAAACGAGTTGTCCTGTCCACAGTAATGTGAAGTTCCTATTGCGAAATACTGCGAAGGGCGATGTCCTTGCCAGCGCTGTCAGTGTTGTCATGATGACGGTCTGCCTCCTTTAGCGTCGTTCAAGATCCGTTCTATTAGGATAGAGAATCCACGAGAAGGAGGAGAATCACACCCCTCTGACTGCCCCTCACTCATGCTTATCTTCAAGTTGTAGCGTTCCGACCTATTTGCACAACCAAACCTGTGGATAACACCACATGAACACGCAAGATCTAGAAAGAAGAAATCACCAAAGGAAAGATCGTTTCTGCCCACGAGTCTGTTCTCGCAAAAAGTACTTCCTGGTGGACATCCATGACAAGCGTTTAAAAATCCGTTGGTATGCTCATGGAAACCTTAACTTCTACCGATGTTTTCCCTGGCATGATCGTAGAAAGAACCCAGATGATGTACCGATAGCAATATTTGGAGAAGTCTCACCGCTCTTTATTCGAGCATTTACCTTTATGCCTTGAAGGGCTAAATATTAGAGTAAGCCCCTACACGCGTTAGCGACTCCAATGAAGCTGCATTGCGGAGCATGTCACTTCTCACAAAAAACCCCGCCTATAATGCGTTTGTCGATCTCCTCTTGATTTTTTTACATTGTATATCGGGAAATAAGCAAATTCAATCCACCTGCTCAAGGGGTGTATTCCAAATGCGGCGGGGAATTGGTGGACAAACAGACCGAGAGCCGCTATGCAGGAGAGGCTGAGAAGCCCAAGGTCGCTCCCGTCCAGCCAATCTACACCCCTCCTGCGCAGCCGATCGCCAAACCAGTAGCCACGCGCCCGACTCGGAAGCTATCCTGCGCAAGGTCTTTCCTGGCCGTAATCGGGATTGTGGGAATCGTCGCAGCAATTTATATTCTTGTATCTGGAGGGTATCTTTCAAAACTCTCCAGCCTCCCCATTTCCTTACCGGCCGCAGCGACAGCAAACCTTACGCGCACCCCTACACCCACCATAACCAGCACGCCCACAGCCACGCCTACCCCCCTTCCGCTGGGAGCGGGATATGGTAGCACCACGTTTGAGCCCGGCATGGCCTGTTTCGGCTTCTTCTCCTTTGGGCTTTCTTGCCTGGATGAGGATGGCTGGCACAATTACACCCCATCCAACTCTGCACTCTATGGAAATTCGGTTTATGAAGTTGTGCTTTGTCCCAATGGGAATTTCGCCATTGCTCATGATAAGGGAACCGTCTTTTATAACGGCCAAACCTTTCTTAATCCCCTTCCTTCTCGTTGGGGGATAGAATCCGTTAAAGCCCTCGACTGCGATGGGGAGAACAATCTGGCCGTTGCCTTTTCAGGAGGCTTGAGTCTCTATCAGCAGAACACCTGGACGGATATCGATATCTCGGAATTAGCCCCCAAAGAATCCCCCCCTGAACGTATTGTCATTTCTGACGTATTGTTCGACCAAAGCGGGGCATTATGGGTGGTTGGTGACTGGGCATCGGTTGAGGGCAGTATCGCCAAATATGAGAATCAAACCTAGACTCGCTTCCTCGACATTCCTGGGCTGAGCCAGGATATCAACCTCCACAGTCTTGAGATGGATTCTCAGGGAAGGATCTGGGCGCTTCACAATGGAGGGCTATTCACCTTCGATGGACAGAGCTGGATCCATTATCCAAGACCTGGAACGGTCATCCTGCATGACATATTTATTGAACGTGACGATCGGATCTGGTTCACGACCTCCAGTGGTTTTGCTTCGTTCCTTGATGGCGGCTGGAATTTCTACACGATTGACAACGACGGCCAATCGGATGAAGACCCTGCAGACATTGCGGTGGATGCGCGTGGCAGGGTGTGGCTTCCCACAGGCTGGGGTTTGACTATTTTCGATGGAGAGCAATGGACCACCTATCACATGCACACTTCTGACATCGCGGCCAACAGCATTTCCAGCTTTGCGATCCAGGCCGGCGGTCCCAGCCTGCCTGCACCAATCGAAAAAGAACTGGGGTCGATCAGCGGCAGGATTTTCCTCAATGGTCAAACTGCCCCAGACGCAATTGTTCAGGTCTGTGTTAAGAGCCTGGGGATGTACTTCACGGGCGGCTCTCCCTGCGATAATCAACCTTATCTCAAAGCAGGTAAAACTGATGAAGAGGGACGCTTCACCTTGACCGTTCCATCTGGTCACTATTATCTAGCCTTCAGAACCAAAGATGCCGAGAAGTGGACCCGCCTCACATCAGGAATTGCCGGTATTGCAAGCATGCGCATCGACGTCCTGCCTGGAAAGGATAACAGGCTCAATGATATTTACCTGACGGAATAGGTGCAAAAGGATGGCATTGCTCAAGCGAAGTGACATTATTTACCTCAGGGCAACGGTCATCCAGGTCGGGACTAAATCCAGGATGGGATCAACGTAATTATGAAGGGGTTGTCTTCATTTCCTAATAATTTGTGGCTATGCGCAATTTATTTGAGTAATAATAACTGCCACCATCTCTGAAGCAATCTCGAAAGCTCCAATTGGGTTTTATTTTCACGAACTTGCAGGTAAAATCCCAGAGACTCACCGGGGATGACATCTCAACTTACACTCAATGCTCTTTAAATCTCTTTTGAAACACTGAAGGCATGGCCTTGAATGCAATACGAATTCTTCTTCCTCCAGCAGTGAAACATGATTCAGATGCGCTCTATACTTGATCTCGCGCTCACGAAGAAAGGATGATCCCATGTCTCTCCTTGATCCACTTCTCGGCTCTCTCCTGCGTGCAGGCCTCACCTGGCTCAGCCGCCGTCGATTGCCCCAAATCGAAGGGATGCTCACACTCCCCGGATTAATCGACACCGTTGAAGTCATCCGCGATCGCTGGGGCATCCCGCACATTTTCGCCAAAAATTCCCATGATCTCTTCTTCGCCCAAGGTTTCGTGCAGGCACAAGACCGCCTTTGGCAAATGGAAGTGCACCGCCGTCTCGCCCAAGGGCGGATGAGCGAGCTCTTTGGTGATATCGCCCTTGACACCGATCGTACCGTGCGGATTTTCGGTTTCCCTCGCTTAGGTAAAGCCGATTGGGCGAATGTCGCCGAGGATCTTCGCCAAGTCTTCTTATCTTACACAGAGGGCGTCAACGCTTTCTTAGAGCATCCCGCTGCAAAACTCCCGGTTGAATTCACCCTGCTCGGCCACCGCCCAGAGCCCTGGCAGCCTGAGGACAGCACCTCCTTCGCCCGCGTGATGATCTGGCAACTCTCTCATGCCTGGTACGGGGAGATCGCGCGAGCACAGATCGCAGAGAAAGTCGGACCAGAGCGCGCGGCTGAACTCGAAATTCACTACCCCGAGACCAACCCGATCATCCTTCCTGATGGGATCGAGTTCAACCGATTGGGTTCCGAAGGTCAGTTGCGAAAAGCAAAGGGGCCCTTCTTGGAACAGGGCTTGGGAAGCAACGCCTGGGCGGTTGCCGGCCAGAAGTGCGCTACAGGGAGCGCCTATCTCTGCAACGATATGCACTTGCCCCTCTCCACCCCCGCCCTCTGGTATCAAATGCACCTCGTAGGGACCGGATATCACGTTTCCGGCGTAACCCTCCCTGGTATCCCCTTGGTGATGGTTGGCCATAACGATCGCATCGCCTGGGGCATGACCCTGGCCTTCACCGATTGCGAAGACCTGTTCATCGAAAAATTCGATCCACAAGATCCTCATCGCTACCAATTTCAAGATGATTGGTTGGAAGCTCAGGTCGTTGAAGAAGTGATCCAGGTTAAAGGACAAGCGGAACCTCATATTGAGCCGGTCGTCATCACACGACACGGTCCCGTCATCTCGGATGTAGTCGACTATCCGCAAATGCGCCTGGCGGTCAATTCCATGGCGCTTCGCCCTTGTCCGGCGATTCGAGGCTGGTTGTTGCTCAATCAAGCCACAGGATGGGACGACTTCGTGGAAGCGATGCGTCTGATCGAAGCGCCACAATTAGGCGTAGCTTATGGGGATGTGGAGGGCAACATCGGCTACTGGGCAACGGGGAAAGCTCCCGTTCGCGCCAAAGGCGACGGTTCAACCCCTGCGCAAGGATGGAGCGGAGAATATGAGTGGATTGATGAGGTTCCTTTCGAAGAGATGCCGCATGCCCTCAACCCCGAGCGCGGCTTCATCGTCACCTCCAACCACCGTATCGTCCCTTCCGATTACCCGCATTTTCTGGGTAATGTCTGGATGAATGGCTATCGTGCCCACCGGATTGAAGAGGTTCTGGATAGTAAGCAGAAATTATCCTCTGAGAACTTTCGCGATCTCCATATCGACTATACCTGTCTTCCGGGGTTGGAGTTCGTTGCCCAATTGGAGGGGATGACCAGCCAAGATGCGGATGTTCGATTGGCATTAGAGCACCTATTTGCCTGGGATGGCAAGCTCTCAACGGATAGTGTGGGGGGTACGATCTATGAAGTCGCCCGCTATACGACGATCCGCAATCTACTCGAGCCAGGTCTGGGGGAGGAACTCGCTCTGCGGGTGATGGGACAGGGTTTTCATCCACTGTTGATGAGCTCCAGTGAGTTCTACGGACACGACACAACAACGTTGCTGCGTCTCATCAAAAATCCTGATTCCTGGTGGCTCAAGCAGGCCGGAGGAAAAGAAACACTGATTACCCTCAGCCTGAAAGAAGCTGTGGGATGGCTAAGAAATGAGTTGGGACCTGATCCAACCAGTTGGCAATGGGGTAAGATCCACCGCGCCGTCCTGGCGCATGCCCTGGGTGTCCAAAAGCCCCTTGACCGAGTCTTCAACTGCGGCCCTGTGCCCATCGGTGGTGATACCGACACGCCCTGCCAGACAGCTTTCCATGCCAATGATCCTTATGACAATAAAGCCTGGGCGCCTTCTTTCCGCCAGATCGTCGATCTTGGGGATCTTTCGCGTTCCATGGCCATCATCCCGCCCGGGCAATCAGGCCACCTGGGAAGCCCACATTACGATGACCTGCTGGAACCTTGGGTCAAAGGTGAATACCATCCCATGTTGTGGACTCGGGAAGAAATCGAGAGGCAGGCGGAGGGGAGATTGATCCTGAAAGGTAATTAATCTTAGCCTGAAGTCGATATCACCCCAATCCACTCGATCTGTACAATGTCCTTCACGACTTCGAATTCCGGATCACCTGTCACGAGCACTGCATCATTCAATTGAGCAATTGCTATCACAAATGCATCCGCATAGGCCACTGGATATCGTGCCTTAATGTGCGAAGCCTCGAGAACTGTTTGGCGATCGACATCAAGAATCTTGATAGGTAGTTGCTCGATGATTGCTAATACCGCCTGGGCATTGGCTAGCCCGCGTTCCCTTTCGGTAATGTAAACAACCTCGCCCAAGTTAATCAGCGACAACAATACACTGCTTTCACTACGGGAAGCCCCTATGAGAATTTCTTTGACCCTTCCTTCGCCCTGCTCGCCTCCCAAGTAGGCCAATAGCGCAAAGCTATCTAAAACGTAGGTCGCCACGTCATCCTTCACGCTTTCGTTCTCTTTCACGCTCATCTACAAGGGCTTGTGTAAGAGGACTTTCCCCTTTGAGCATCCCTGCTGCATCCTCTAAGGGATTTTCCGCGGAAGGAATTAATGAGAGCACGCCGCCATAGTCGACGACATGGACTTCGTCGCCAGGTTTTAGGTCATACTTCCTTCGTAGTTCGGACGGGATGACAACCCACCCCTTTTGGGAAATTTTTAAATTCATCGTATTCCTCTTTCTTGGCGTTATACTTTTACGTTATAAAGTATAACATAAAGAGCCGTTGGGCGTACATCATACTGCGATCTAATCACTTACTTCCTTGAGCCACTACAAGCAGCTTCTGTTTGCGGTGTCACCCTCCGCTTTGTAGGTTAGGCGTTTAGCGGCAATGATCCACTGCTTATTGGGCACTGTTGCTTACTTTGCGAATCCGAAAAACATCATTGATTGCAAACATCCGATTACTGAAGCCGGAAGGGAATTGTTTGGGAAACTCGAATGCAAATTGATGTGTTATGGACGTAAAAATGATATTTGCCTTTGGTTTTTTATTGCCTCACTCGCTGGGGGTAGGAGTGATCTAGAACTCCCGGAAATACCCTGCGCACAAGTACATCACCATCACACGACGCGCATATGCCTGCGTTGAAATATCCATACGCCCACAGCAAAATATGCCAATGAAAGAACCAACAACGCTGTCAGTTCATAGAGCACTTCGGTGAAACCCACACCCAAATTGAGCACCTTGTTCAATGCCACGACGGCATGGGTTGGCGGGAGGATGTCGTACAAGCCTATTGTCTTACCAGCAATCGTGAAAAGGGGCACGCGCGCCGCAGGATAAATGACACCGGAGAAGAACATGAACAACCCCAAAGGGAAATTGGCGATCACAAAAGCCCGAGCGACCGTGTTCGAAAAGCTGGCGACCACCATCCCCACACCAACAATCGAAACACTGGTTAGAGCCGCAATAAGGATCGCCACCCATAACGGCCCCTGACTACGAAAGCCCAGCGCAATTGCTGTAACAAATGCCAATAAAAGGGCTATCACGCCAAGGAGGACCTGTGTGAGCGTGATTCCCCCTAGCAGCTCCCATGCTCTCACACGACTGATCTGCAGTCGGCGAAGAGTTCCTGCCTCCACCTCTCGCACTACCGTCATCGAAGCCGCGAAGATGAGCATGATCGTGGCGAAGATGAGGATCCCTGGCACATACGTCTCGAACTCTGTGCGGGCAGCAGAAGCTCCCAGGGCTTCTTCCCTGTAAAGGAGAAGAGGCTGGCGTCCGGTCGCCTCATGGACATAGGAATCGATTGCGGACGTAGTCAAGATCGCTGCCACCGCATAATAAGGATTGGTCAGATCACCCCCAAAAGTGATCGAAGCAGTCTTCGAAGGTTCTCTTTCACGTAACTCTAGGAGCACCTTCGAAAAATCCTCTGGTATGACCAAAAAAGCGGTTCCCTCACGATCTCGCAGGAGCGCCTCCGCTTCTAAACGATCACTCACAAGCTTTACCCGCAGGAGTGGATTTCCATTGGCATACGTCAGGCTGTCAATCGCCTCCACCACCTGCTCGCCCGCGAAAAAATACGAGCCATCGGAAAGCTGAACGCCCACATCCTTGTTGATCACCAACACGCTATATGAGGTCGAGCCACTCGGCATCCATAGCCAATACGCCAGCACAAAGAAGGGTGCAAAAGCCAGGGTGAGGCTCAATACCAGGACATCCCTCAGTTGCTCATTAATACTCTTTCGGAGAATACTGAGAAATCTCATGATCGCAACCTCCGGCCAGTTAAGTGGATAAAAACATCTTCCAGCGTATTCTCTCGCACGTGCACCTCCCCATAGGCCAATCCTGCCTCAGTCACTCTATCAATAATATCAGGCAGGAGCGCCACCACATTGCGGGCGCGCACACTCAGGCTCCCCTCGACCACCTCCACAGAAGCGCCTTGATTCAATTCAGCTAAAGCCTTACATACTCGATTACTCGACCGTTCATCACCCATCAACTGGATCTCCACCACGCTCCCCACTCCCACACTCCTTTTTAGCGCCTCAGAAGTATCCAAAACCAGAAGTTTTCCATGATCGATAATCGCGACACGCCCTGCAACTCGATCCGCCTCGTCCATATTATGCGTCGTCAGGATGATGGTTTTGTGCCCTGCCAACGACAAGATGTACTCTCGAATTTTCACGCGGCTTTGCGGATCGAGCCCCGCCTCGGGCTCATCGAGAAAAACAATGTCCGGATCGTGGACGAGTGCCATCGCCAGGTTGAGACGGCGCTGCAAACCGCCAGACAACGTTCGAACTTGCTTATTTCGCTTCTCAACCAGATCAAACTCCTCAAGCAGCCGATCCCCCCGTTTTCGCGCTTCACTCCCCCTCACCCCATACATCTCACCCATAAACTGCAATTGTTCGATGCAGGTCAATCGTTCCCATAAGACGATCTCTTGCGGACAAACCCCAATGCGAGCGCGGATGTCAGCATCACCGCTGGCGATGGGCATGCCATGGACCATCACACGACCTGCATCCGGTTTTAACAAGCCGCACATCATATGGATCGAAGTGGTCTTCCCTGCCCCATTGGGTCCTAGAAACCCAAACACTTCCCCAGCATAGATCTCCAGGTTCAGGCCATCCACTGCTTTCAAGTCACCGTAAACTTTGGTCAACTCTTCTGTTCCAAGCACAACTTCCGCCATGTCTCACTCCTTGACTCTCCGCTCGGGTTCCTAGCAGAATGAGATCGAGCAACGAAACCATCATCTCTGCGCAAGAAATCCTACCCAAATGACAATAAAGCAGGAACTACCCTTCTATATAATTTACGGCTTCTTCCAGATCCGGCTGTCCCTTGGTTCCCCCTGACGCACGCACAGATAGCGAGCCGCAGGCCACAGCCAGGTTGAGGCAGCGCTCGAGCGACCACTTCTGAAGGTGCCCATAGACAAAGCCGGCATCGAAGGAATCCCCCGCCCCCACCGTATCGACGACGGGTACCGAAATCGCAGGCGCAACGGCCTTTTGCTCACCCCGCCGCGCCATTCCGCCCTCCGCGCCCAGCTTGACCGCCACTGTGGATACAGAAGTGGCCAGCCTGGCAAGCGCCGCTTCGAGCGTCGCTTCGCCCGTCAGCGCCAATGCCTCGGCCAAATTCAAGAAGAAGAGATCCGTTTCAGACAAGGCCTCCCACACGCCTTCCCAACGCTCGCTCGGATCCCAATTGACATCCAGAGAGGTCGTCAGACCGTGAGCGTGAGCTCGTCGGAACAGGCTCGTCAGGCCGGGCTGGAGTGCTTCCTGCAGGAAATAACTGGCCACATGCAGATGGCGGCTGCGCTGGAGGAGGTCATCCGAGACCCTCTCCGCCGTTAGCGACCCGATCGCCCCAGGGTAGGTCAGGATGGCCCGATCGGTCCCACGCGAGAGGATGACACTGATGCCCGTCCGCTGGGCAGGATCGATGATGACTGCGGAAGTGTCGATGCCGCATTGGTTCATCTTATCGATCATGAAGCGTCCGAAGAGATCCTCGGCCACCACGCCCATGAAAATAACACGCGCGCCCAGTCGCGCCAATCCGCAAGCGAAGATGGCCGAAGAGGAGCCGATCGTCAGCTCGAACGAATCAACCAGCACCTCCTGCTGCCCGAACTTCGGTTCCAGCTTCGGATGCCCCAGGATCAGATCGGGGTTGATCTCCCCGGCTACCAGGGCATCGAAATCACGCTTTTCCATACCTGCCCCTGATCATTCTACATGTTTGCCGACTTGTAATCCCCAAGGTTGAAAAACCTATTCTCCGAGGAACAACGATGAAAAGCACACACTGCTGGTTAAGCCGCTCTTTTTCGCTTGCCTTCACATCTGCAAGAATTCCGGCAGGGAGCCTCGCTCGGCTGCCACCATCTCCTCGAACATCTGACGGATTTCAGCCAGAGAACAGGCTGCTGCCGTGAGCGGATCCATTGCCAGCGCATAGACGGCCGCCTCCCGCTCCTCTTCCAATATCGCCGTGGCGACGAGATCGTGGACTGCCATATGTTGTTGACACAGGGCGGCCAATTGGGTCGGCAGGGCGCCGAAATAGGTTGGCTGTACCCCCCTGCGATCGACCAGACAGGCCACCTCCACCACGCCATCCTGCGGCAGATTCTCGATCAGGCACGTATTGAGCACATTGCCATAGATCACCGTTGGCACGTTCGTTGCCATCGCCTCGATGATGTAGGAGGCGAACTCCGGACCCCGCTCCAACTCAGCCTGCTCTTCACCTGCCAGGACGCGCCTCAGATAAGCGTCGTTCTCCTCCCGCCAACGCGGCCAATTGTTGGCATAGAAACCGGTCTCGCCCAGGTAGCCGGCGCGGCAATATTTCTCGATCAAATCATTACGTTTACGGAAATAAGGGACGTATTCGGAGCTATGACCGCTCGATTCGGTCACAAAGGCTCCCAGATGGAACATCATCTCGAAGCGCACTGGATCTTGTTCATAGATCTTTGGATTCTTCGCGCGCTCAAAGAGCAAGGGATAGAGGTCCTCCCCATTCCTGGTCAACTCAGTGAGCCAGGCCAGATGGTTGATGCCCGCGGCGCGAAAGTCGACCTGCTCAAAAGGGATACCCAGATAACCAGCCAATTGTATCGCCGTATGCTGGATCGAGTGGCACAGACCGACAATCGGCAGGCTCGAGGTGCGCAGTCCGGCGAGCACGGTGATCGACATCGGATTGGTGTAATTCATCACCAGGGCATTAGGGGCCAGGTCCTCGATATCCGCCAGGATATCCAGCCAGGCTGGCAGCGTACGCAGGGCTTTGAAGATCCCTCCCGGCCCGATGGTGTCGCCAATGCATTGATTGACCCCATATTTCAACGGAATCTCGAAATCATGGCGCACGTTGGCCAGGCCGGCCACCTCGATGGTGTTGACCACGTAATCGCAATCGGTGATGACTTCCTCGCGATCGGTCGATGAGACTACTTTCCACTCCGTTCCCGTCCTCGAGATCAGGTGCTCTGCCATGCGGTGGGCCAATTCCAGGCGTTCGGCGTCAATGTCCACCAAAGCGAAGATGCCAGGTGGGATCT
>CAYGXU010000071.1:0-16507 GCA_964353875.1 uncultured Anaerolineaceae bacterium
TTCCCCGAACAGGCAGAATCAGCGTTCAGAAAATCTCTAGGTCATTAACACATGTTTTCTCAGCAAACCACCAATGCACCCTCCTCCCAAGAAGTGGCTGGCTCGAAAACGATGGAATTAGGTCACCTGGAAGCCCTGGCGCTGCAGTTGTCCCGCGATCAACCCCCGATCTCCCGCCGTTCAGGTCGTAAACCAACCATCATCGATCGTTTGGACGAATTTGGAGAGCAACTGGAGTTCACCTACAAGCGGTTTGCCCATGCCGCTGTCGATGAACTTGCGACCTCCCACGCAGGCGAATGGATGCTGGACAACATATTCATCGTCCGGCAGGCATTGCGTCTGATCCGGGAGGATATGCCCAAAGGATTTTATCAGCAGTTACCCAAGTTGGATCAAGGACCACTTGAGGGATACCCACGCGTATATTGGCTTGCGAACGCATTGGTCAACGCTCTGGATACACAACTTGGATCAGAGGATATCCAACATTTTATTAATGCGTACCAGAATGTTGCCCCTCTGACCACGGGAGAGTTATGGGCGCTGCCAGTCATGCTGCGCCTGGCTGTCCTGGAAGACCTCACCAAAGCGACCGTCCGGATCACAGCCGTTGGCTCCGCACGAGACAATCAGTTCCTCGAGAAAGGCACCGTGCCCCAGGACATTAACAACGACACGCTTGTCGCCAATGCCATCCTCAACCTTCGTACCCTCTCAACGCTGGACTGGATGGAGATTGTTGAGAGTCTCAGCTGTGTGGAGAGGACCCTCCGGCAGGACCCAGCTGGTGTTTATGCTCACATGGATTTCGAAACGCGCGATCGCTATCGGAAGGTTGTTGAGGAGATCGCCCTGGCAACTGAGCATGATGAAGAACGCGTTGCACAAGAAGCCATTACACTGGCGGAAAATCACCCCGAATCCATTCCCATCACAAATGTATCCCGCCTAAGCGATCCAGATCGCGGTGATGGGAGGGTTCTATCTACTCAAGCAATTGGCACATTATCTGATGTACCTTGGCCTGGAATTCCACGTACTTCCCATGTGGGTTTCTACCTGCTTGACACGGGTCGTGCACAACTCGAAGATCGCCTGGGCTATCATAAGTCAGGATGGAGGCGGCTCCTGGGCTGGTTCGCTTCACATCCAATCATCCAGTACCTTGCAAGTATTGGCTTGCTTACTGCGTCATCCCTGTTTGCCATCCTCTACCTGGCACTCCCAACCGACACGAACTGGCTGAACAAATTTGTGGTCGGATTGCTATTCTTTATCCCCGGGCTAACCGTTTCTGTGAACCTGGTCAATTGGATCATTACTCTCATTACCCCGACACGGAAGCTCCTAAAAATGGATTTCCAGGATGGGATCCCAGAACCCTTCCGCACCATGGTCGTTATCCCCAGCATGCTCTCAAGCACTGCCGAGGTGGATTCTCTCTCGCAGCAATTGGAACTTCAATTCCTGTCCAATACCGACCAGAATCTTTATTTCGCTCTATTAACCGACTTCCCCGATGCCCCCCAGAAGGACATGCCAAATGATCGATTACTTTTGGATAAGGCAAAAGCTGGCATCCTGGAACTCACAAAGCGTTACCCGTCATGGGGTAAGGGGCGTTTTTCCCTCTTCCACCGGGAACGAGTATGGAATCCCAGCGAGAAGCGCTGGATGGGCTGGGAGCGAAAAAGAGGCAAACTTGTAGAGTTCAACCGTCTCCTGCGTGGCGCCCGAGACACAACCTATAAAGAGATCTTTGATGCACCCGAGAATCTGCAGCAGATACGCTACGTGATCACATTAGATAGGGATACTTTACTGCCAGAAGGAAATGCACGCCGCTTGGTGGGAACACTCGCTCATCCGCTTAACCAAGCCCATTTTGACCCGCACAGTGGTGCTGTTCTCTCCGGATACACCATCTTACAGCCTCGCGTTGAGATTAAACCCACCAGCGCCAACCAAAGCCTCTTCACCCGTATTTTCTCAGGGGATATTGCCCTGGACCTCTATTCGCGTGCTGTATCCGATGTCTATCAAGACCTGTTTGGAGAAGGAAGTTATATCGGGAAAGGCATCTATGACGCAGATGCCTTCCAACGTAGCTTGAAGAATCGAGTACCTGAAAACGCCTTACTCAGTCACGACCTTTTCGAAGGCATCCAAGGCCGTGCAGCTCTTGTAACAGATATCACCCTGTTGGAGGATTTCCCTCCTCATTACTTAGCCCACGCGCAACGCCTTCACCGTTGGTTGCGCGGTGATTGGCAAATATTGCCCTGGCTGATGCCTCGCGTTCCCCGCTCTGGCGGTGGCAAATTGCCCAACCGTCTCTCATTGCTGAGTTATTGGAAGATTTTTGATAACTTGAGACGTAGCCTTCTCACGCCTTCCCTGTTGACTTTACTGATTGTAGGTTGGACTTTCTTACCCGGACCACCTTGGATCTGGTCTCTGGTTATGCCCCTCATGCTAGCCATCCCACTACTAACCAGTGTTGGCAGTGGACTAAATCAAACACTCTGGAGGAAACTTCGCGGTCTGCCGATTTCTTTCAAATATGGTTATGACTTATGGCGTTGGTTCCTGGCGCTCGCTTTCCTTCCTTTTGAAGCATTGTTAACCCTGCATGCAATCACCTCAAGCCTCTTCCGTCTGTTGATCACGCGCCGTGACATGCTCCAATGGACGACATCGGCTGAATCGGCTCGCCGCTTGGGGAAGCTAGTAAAACCTGAATTTCCTTTTCGTCAGATGACGGCAGCTCTGGTATTCACCTCGATCACAGGTTTGTTCGTAGGATTGGTGTCACCAAAGGCTTTGACCAGTGCCCTTCCATTCCTTATCTTGTGGCTGATCTCACCCCAGATCGCCCAATGGATCAGTAAGCCATCTGTTCGTGAAGCAATGTCTCTCTCAACTGAAGATCGCGATCGGCTTCGAAGGCTTGCTCGGCGAACCTGGCTTTTTTTCGAAGAGTTGGTTGGACCAGAAGACCATTGGCTGCCCCCCGACCATTTTCAGGAGGATCCGTTAGGCCTGGTAGCCCACCGTACCTCTCCCACCAATATTGGTTTGATGTTGTTATCCACGCTGGCAGCCTATGACCTCGGATATGTCGATGCAAGTAGCCTGGCTTTTCGTATGAACACCACGCTGGACACGCTTGAACAATTAGAGCGTCATCGCGGTCATCTCCTCAACTGGTATGACACGCGCACCCTCCAACCCTTGTCTCCCCGCTATGTCTCGACGGTCGACAATGGCAACCTGGCTGCCTGTTTTCTAGTATGTAAACGAGCTTGCTCCGAATTGCCTCAAGATCTTGTCCTGAGATGGGAACGATGGCAGGGATTACTTGACGCTCTTTCCATTCTCAGCGAGGTTGTGGAGGATCTTGATCTGGCGGACCCCATTCGAACTAGGCAACCTCTTCTGCACCACATTGCTGAGTTCCAACGTCAGATTCTGGACGTTCGCCAAGATACCAACCGCTGGGCTGCGTTATGGGCACATCTCAGTAGCTCTGGCTGGGCAAATCTCAGTCAGGCGTTGAAAACACTACTCGAAGTTGAAGGAGAGAGCCTGGAAGCATCGGACTTCGCTGACTTGCGCACCTGTAACGATCTGGTCCATGTTCACCTCTTTCGGGTTCAGCGCGAGATCGACACGCTTCTCCCTTGGCTTTCCTCACTCAACCGCCCCCCTACCCTCTTCAGTATGGATGACCTAGACCCGATCCTGCGCGCGGCATGGATTGAGCTTCATAAAGTCCTACAATCCTCCCCCATCCTGAAGGATATTCCCTCTATTTGCCGAACCGGAAAGGAACACTTGGATGAATTGAAATCCTGTCTTGATAAACGGGAGTCTCCCTATGAGGAACTGGAGGTTGCACGGGAATGGTGCTTATGGTTGTCTGGCGCGCTGGAAAGTACATCATTGGAAGTTGAAAGCCTGCTAAACAATTTTCGTGAATTAGCCGAGAGAATTGATCGAGAAATCCAAGCCATGGATTTCTCCTTCCTTTTCAACAAGCGACGTCAGGTGTTTCATATCGGTTACCACGTCAACACTGGCAGATTAGACGATAACTATTACGATTTGCTTGCCTCCGAAGCACGACTGGCTAGCCTTGTGGCTATGGCCAAGCATGATGTACCTCAGAGTCATTGGTTGCACCTGGGTCGACCGTTGACCGAAGTCGGAGGCATACGGGTGCTCCTATCTTGGAGCGGTACCATGTTTGAATACTTAATGCCAAGCCTGATGGTGCAGGATTATGAAGGGACTTTACTAAGCCAAAGCAAGTTCGCAGCGGTCGATCGGCAGATCAGTTATGGTCTGCAAAACAATGTCCCTTGGGGCATCTCAGAATCAGGGTACTACGCCTTTGATGCAAATTTGTTCTATCAATATCGTGCCTTTGGTGTCCCTGGCTTGGGATTCAAACGTGGGCTGGCTGAAGATCTGGTGATTACCCCTTATGCATCCATCCTCGCCCTACCTTTCCGTCCAAAACAAGTGTTGAAGAACATTCAGAAACTCGCAGCCATGGACATGCAAGGGCGATATGGTTTCTATGAGGCGGCAGACTTTACATCGAAGCGCCTACCTCTGGGAGAACGCTACGCCATCGTGCACTCTTATATGTCTCACCACCAAGGAATGATACTACTGGCTCTAAGCAACTCCCTTCTAAACAATAAGATGGTGCACCGTTTTCATGCCGATCCACGCATAAAGGGAGTCGAATTGCTCCTGCAGGAAAGGGTTCCACAGGATGCACCGATCGAGGAAGCCCATCGGGTAGAGGTCAGTGCAACTCGGCCTAACACACCTAAAGTCGCTATCACACCTTGGAGCCCACCCGTCTTAGATTTCTCGCCGCGCACTCATTTGCTGTCCAATGGACGCTACGGATTGCTGCTCACCAGCAGTGGCAGCGGATATAGTTGCTGGCAGGATATCGACCTCACCCGTTGGCGAGCAGATACGACCCTGGAAAATTGGGGCACGTGGATTTACATCAGAGATCGCGACACCGACGCGCTATGGTCGCTCGGCTATCAGCCCACTACCGTTCATCCTCAGAAGCAGAACGTCTTATTTGAAGCCCACAAAGCCGAGTTCTGGCGTCAGGATGATGAGATCAGCTCCCGAATGGAAATCACCGTGGCTCCCGACGAGGATGTCGAGATCCGACGTATCAGCCTTATGAACCAAGGCGGCGAAACACGCCATCTCATGCTTACCAGCTACGCCGAGATTGTGCTCGCTGATCAAGCGACAGACCGACGGCATCCGGCTTTCAACAAGATGTTTATCGAGAGCGAGTACCTCTCCGAGGATAATGCTCTCCTGTTTCGCCGCCGTCCCAAGTCGGCAGACGAACAACCTATTTATATGGCGCACTTGCTGATCCGTGAGCCTGGACGCGATCTCACTGGGGCTTATGACGCTGACCGTGGCCAATTCTTGGGACGCGGTTGCACACCACGACACCCGTTCGCTTTAAATCCAGCCGGGAACGGTCTTTCAAAGACGGTAGGAGCCACATTGGATCCAATCATGGCTTTAGGGCAAGAGGTTGATTTGGCGCCTGGCTCAACCGAGCAGATGGCTTGGATCACGCTGGCAGCCTCCTCAAGAGAAGAGGCCCTGGCACTGATCGAGCGCTACCGCTCTTGGCCAACGATGACCCATACCTTTGAGCGAGCCCGATCTTACATCGAACTCGATTTGAGGCAACAGGGTTACAACTCCTCCGAACTTGAGAATATCAACCGACTATTGGGAGCTCTTCTTTTCCCTCACCCTTCTTTCAGAGCCGACCCTAACAGGCTGGCAGCCAATCGCAAGGGACAGGCAAGTCTATGGCCATTCACAATATCTGGCGATTACCCCATCCTATTAGTACAAATTGGCAGTCAAGAGGAAACTGCGTTATTAATCGAACTATTGCGAGCTCATGCCTACTGGCGAAAACGGCAAATCAAAATCGATCTTGTCATCCTAAATGAACACGAAAGCGGCTACTCGCAAGATCTCAGTAATCATCTCTTCCGCACTGTGAGCCGAATGGAGGGTGAGGCTTGGTTGAACCATCGAGGTGGGATCTTTCTGCTGCGTGTGGATCAAATGGAGGATGCCGACCGGATCCTCCTTGAAACGGCTGCCAGAGTCGTGCTTTATGGAAATGCGGGTTCTCTTTCCGAGCAATTGGCGCGCCAGCGCGTTCACTCAACCCGCCTGCCCTACTTGAATCCAACCCTGCCCGCGCCAACAGGTCCTGCATCCACACAACCTGTCACACGCCCTGAGCAGCTCTCTTTCGACAACGGATTGGGGGGCTTTAGCCAGGATGGTCGTGAATATGTCATCTATCTGCACCCCCAACAGCGAACGCCGGCGCCATGGATTAACGTAATCGCCAATCAGGAGTTTGGTTTCCTCGTATCCGAAGCAGGCGTTAGTTGCACATGGGCTCAAAATAGCGGGGAGAACCGACTAACTCCATGGAACAATGATCCTGTTTCCGATACTCCAGGTGAAGCCTTGTATTTACGAGATGAAGAAACAGGGGTGATCTGGACTCCAACTCCGCTCCCCGCCGGATCACAAGCACCGCATCTTGTTCGCCATGGCGCGGGCTATACGATATTCGAACACCACAGCTACGACCTTGACCAAAGGCTGCGGCTCTTCACGGCTCCCAACGATCCGCTGAAGATCATCCAACTCACCCTTAAGAACACCACCGATCGTAATCGGCGCATTACCGCAACTTACTATGCTGAGTGGGTCTTGGGGACAGACCGAGATCAGAGCCAAGCCTACATCATTCCTGAATTCGACAACCCAACCCAGGCCTTACTTGCCCATAATCCCTACAATACAGAATTTGCAGAACGTGTAGCATTTCTCGCGGGGAGTAAACCGATCCACGGACTCACCGGGGATCGTGCGGAATTTCTCGGTCGTATGTCGAGTTACGCCCACCCCTCATCCCTTAACTTAGTAGGTTTAAGCGGAACTGTACAAGCTGGTCTTGATCCATGCGCCGCGATCATGCTGCATATCGATTTATCCGCGGGTGAATCGCAAGAGATTTACTTCCTGCTTGGCCAGGGCAAGGATCATGAGGCTTCGTTGAACTTAATCGAACGCTATAAGAACCCTGAAGAAGTAAACAGGGCTTGGGAGGCAGTTCACACGATGTGGGACGGCCTACTGGATACTGTGAAGGTGAAAACGCCCGAGCCCGCCATGGATCTGCTCCTGAATCGCTGGCTACTCCATCAATCCCTGGCATGCCGCTTTTGGGGACGAACTGCGTTTTACCAATCTAGCGGGGCATTTGGCTTCCGCGATCAACTCCAGGACATTATGGCCTTTGTCCATACCGCTCCCGAAATAGCACGCCAACACATTCTCGAAGCCGCCCGACATCAATTTGAGGAAGGAGACGTGCTGCATTGGTGGCACCCTCCTTCAGGTCGCGGAGTGCGAACTCGCATCTCTGACGATCTCTTGTGGCTACCTTTCGTTACTGCACATTATGTGGAAACCACCGGCGACCAGGATATCCTAAAAATAAAGGTTCCCTTCCTCCGAGCTGATCCCTTGGGGCCAGAAGAGGGGGAAAGATACGGATTATTTCCAGCAACAGAACTCTCATTTGGCCTTTATGAACATTGTTTGCGCGCTTTGAAGAAAGGATCTACCGTCGGCCGACATGGGTTGCCGTTAATGGCTGCCGGGGATTGGAACGATGGAATGAACCGGGTGGGAATTGAAGGTCGGGGGGAAAGTGTATGGTTGGGATGGTTCCTTCATGCTAGCTTGAAGAACTTTGCACCGATTTGCGAGCAACTGGGGGATAATGGTCATGCGCAGTCCTTCCGAGAACAGGCAGAAGCTCTGCGAAAATCTATTGAGGAAGAGGCATGGGACGGGGCCTGGTATCGCCGAGCCTACTATGATGACGGCACGCCGCTTGGCTCCTGCGAGAACCTTGAAAATCAGATCGACTCGATCGCCCAATCCTCGGCTGTTCTCTCAGGTTGCGCTGATCCCGAACGCAGCAAACGTGCCATGGACTCTCTTCTGGAAAGACTTTGCGATCGCCAAGATCGCCTCATGCTGCTCTTCACTCCTCCCTTCAATACCACCTCTCACGATCCAGGATATATAAAAGGTTACCCGCCTGGGGTACGGGAAAACGGAGGTCAGTATACGCACGGTGTGCAATGGGCCATCTGGGCTCTGGCCGAGTTGGGAAGAAGTGAAGAAGCGGAAGAGATGTTCCATTTGCTCAATCCCATTTACCAAGGACAGGATCCGAAGAAATACCGCGTCGAACCCTACGTGGTCGCAGCCGATGTTTACGGCCTATCTCCTCATAAAGGACGCGGCGGTTGGACATGGTACACCGGATCCGCCGCCTGGATCTATCGCTTGGGAATAGAAGGGATCCTTGGCCTGCGACGGGTGGGAAGCGCGCTACAGCTTGACCCCCGAATACCTCCCGCTTGGCCAGGTTTCGAGATCCATTACCGCTGGGGCAAAACCCTCTACCGAATTCACGTCGATAATTCGGCAGGTGTGAATCGCGGTGTACGTCAGGTCACACTGGATGGTCATCTCGTGGCGAATGGCATTATCCCTCTCTCCGACAGCAGCGAAGAACACGAGGTGCTTGTTGTGATGGGGAAGTAGCGACTGAAGTGGGCACCGCGTTTAGCTGTAAGACTCGACGGTCTGGCATCATCATTTGGTAAAATCAACCGATAAAGCTTGATGATTTGCATTTGAATAACGTCATCTATGCATCCTAATTGAGTTGGAAGCGTAACGCATCCCACATGAGAGGCGGAGAACTTCACCATTTCCTCATAATATGACCGAAAGTTCGCGACGAAGAGATCGAGATACTCACCCGAATATGGATATGGAGTAGGATGCCATTCCGGACTTGCAGGGTCGTACAGGACCAGAGAAGCACAAACCAACGAGGAGAAACCCACTATGACCATGCGCTTGCTCAAATTCCCTGACGATATGATGCCCCTGGCCGAGTTGATTGCTAAGGCTTTCCAATATCCCGAGAATGAAGCCTGGAGTGTGCAAAGCGATGAAAAGGAACAGATTATCGAGAGCATGAAAAAATTGAGTAGCATCTGGCCACTGATCCGCTTGGTGCAGTTATTATCTCCGCCTTTGCGCGATATCATGCGAGGCTATGTTTGGGAAGAAGATGGTCAGTTGGTCGGTGTAACCACGGTTCAACGGCGCGGCTCCACCGATGTATGGATCGTTGGGACCGTTGGAGTGCTGCCCGCCTACCGACGGCACGGCATCGCCCGCAAACTAGTAGAAGCTGGATTGAATTTGATTCGTGAGTGTGGAGGGAAAAAAGCGTTCTTAAGTGTAATTGACGGAAACCTCCCGGCTTATAAGCTCTACGAAAGCTTAGGATTCGAGCACTACAGCAGTAGTACTGATTTTAACGCCCTACCCCGATTATCATCCCCTGAACCTACCTTGCCGGAGGGATATACGCTGTCACCGTTGAGCCTCTTTGATTGGCAACCGCGCTACGAATTGGAGAAACGCATCTCACCGCAGAACCTGCTCAAGTATGAGCCAGTGGAAGTGGGCCGTTTTCGCCAGCCGGTCATGATGCGCGTGCTCTCGCCACTGTTGATGTCTGCCCAGGGCACGCGCGAAGCGGGTTTTGCCATTTACACAGCCTCGGAGGGACGGATCGTGGCTTATGGCGGATATTCGCTCGCCATACGCGGCAAAGGGCTGAGTATTTTTCGGGCACGCCTGGATCCGGGTTGCCCTGAATTGGCGCCTTTCATGGTGGTTTACCTTCTGCATAAGGCGGCAGCATTGAGTCCGGACCATCGGATCGAATTCCCTGTCCCGAATTGGTTGGAAGCAATAGTAACCGCTGCCGAGGAGGCCGGATTCAAGCGTCGCGTCGAAAATTGTTACATGGGCCTAGAGTTGTGATTCGATGAGAATTGAGAAGATGGAAGGCTGAAGGAGGTAAAAGGGAATATTGCATAGCGAGAGGCGATGCATCAACTGCACTGCGGCAGAAGCCGGTGCAAATTGAGTGGGCGTCATATAATGGTTTAAGGCTAGATGTGAATGGGTCCGCCCATTTCTTAAAGAACGAAATCCTTAAAGGCGTCAGATAGAATATCGTCTTGCATACACTTGAAAGTTACCTTAATGCGTAGCATCTTAGGAGGACGGTTGCGTGAAGTCACTTAAATTTGTGTTCGGCTATGCCCAGAGGTACAAAGGTCCTTTGGCTCTGACGATGGTGAGCATGATCCTACTTGTCAGCGTGCAGTTGATCGCCCCCTGGATCGTCAAGACGATGGTGGCCACCGTCACTAACCCTACTCCAAGGTCGGATGTCTTGGGATTCATCACGCGGCTGGCGTTGCTGGGGCTGGTGATCTACATTGCGCGTGCTGGTTTGAGTTTCCTCAGAAGCTACATGGCCCATGTCGCCGGATGGAGTGTGGTTGCCGACGTTCGAGCCAAGATCTATGAACATCTGCAACGCCTTTCTCTTCGGTTCTATGAGGATAAGCAAACCGGTCAACTGATGTCGCGCACCGTGAATGATTCGGACCTGCTCGAACAATTGATCGCTCATGCCATCCCGGATATCATGGTGAACGCGTTGATGTTCATCGGCGTCACCGTGGTGCTGGTGAGTATGAATTGGCGTCTAGCCCTCTTGAGCATGATCCCGATTCCACTGATTGTAGTGGCCATGCAAGGCTTCGCCAAATTTGTCCGACCAGCTTTTCGCGATCGCCAGGTTGAACTGGGCGAACTTAACGCGGTCCTGAACGACAATCTTTCCGGCATCCGTGAAATTAAAGCCTTTACTCGAGAGGAAATCGAAGCATCCCATATCTCGGATCACATTGGCAAATATCGCGATTCCATGTTGCGCGCTTTGCGTCTAATGGCGACATTCCATCCGTTTGTGGAATTTGTCTCCGCCCTGGGCATGATCATTCTGATTTACTTTGGCGGACGATTCATCCTAAACAAGACACTGCCGATTGAAGACTTGGTGGCCTTCTTCCTTTACCTCGAGCTGCTCTACCAGCCTGTACGCGCCCTCAGTGGAGCCTGGGAAAGCGTCCAGCAAGCCCTGGCGGGCGCCGAACGCGTAAGCGAACTTCTGGATGAAGAGCCCGATGTCGTCGAACGCCCGGACAGCGTTGAGTTCCCCGGAAGAGCGAAAGGCTCGATCCATTTTCACAATGTGAGCTTTCGCTATGCGATGGGAGATACCGTGCTAGAGAATATCCAACTCGACATCGCACCGGACACGGTCGTGGCTCTGGTGGGCCCCACTGGCGTGGGCAAGACGACCTTGGCAAACCTCATCCCGCGCTTCTATGACGTATGCGAAGGTTCGATCATCCTGGATGGATACGACATCCGCGACCTGACATTCACCAGCCTGCGTCAGCAGATCAGCATCGTGCTGCAGGACGTTTTTCTCTTTCATGGGACGGTGCGCGACAACATCCTCTTCAGCCGTCCCGGGGCGACAGAGGAGGAGATGATCGAGGCAGCGATCATTGCCAATGCGCACGAGTTCATCATGCAACTGACAAACGGCTATGATACCCTGATCGGCGAGCGCGGCGTCAGGCTGTCCGGCGGGCAGCGGCAGCGTATCGCCATCGCCCGTGCTGTCCTGAAAAATGCACCTGTTTTGATCCTGGACGAAGCGACCTCCTCGGTCGATGCTGAGACCGAATTCCTGATCCAACAAGCGTTGGAACGCTTGATGGCAGGCAGGACAGCCATCGTGATCGCCCATCGCCTGTCCACGATCCGCAACGCGGATGTCATCGTCGTCCTCGAAGACAGTCGGATCGTTGAGGTGGGGACACACGAGGAGTTGATCGCTCTCGATGGACTCTACAAACGTTTGAACGAAGTTCAAATCGGGGGCGAGCCAAGATGGATGTCAATCTCGGAGGGACAATAATGAAAAATCCTATCATCGAAGTAACAGAATTTCGAAAGACTTATGGTGATCTGGTCGCGGTGGACGGAATCACCTTTAAGGTCAAGCAAGGTGATATTTTCGGCCTGCTTGGTCCTAATGGGGCTGGGAAGACAAGCACATTGGAGAGCCTGGAGGGTTTACGTGCCGCGGATGGCGGGACATTGCGAGTAGCAGGGGTTGACCCAGCGCGTGAATCTCGAAAACTGCGCAACATCATCGGCGTGCAATTACAATCTTCAGGCTTCCCAGAGAGCATTACCGTTGCTGAGGCAATGAAATTCTTCTGCTCCTATCATGGGGTTGAACCACGATTTGACCTGCTGGACCGACTGGGCCTGGTTGAGAAAAAAGGCGCACAATATCACCAGCTCTCCGCTGGCCAGCAGCGGCGACTGGCACTTGCTCTGGCGATTGCGCACAATCCTTCTGTGCTCTTCCTGGATGAGCCTACTGCCGGTTTGGATGTGGCTACGCGTGTCGAATTGCACAACATTATGCGGGAGCAACAAAAGGCAGGGACGACCATCCTTCTCGCCACCCATGACATGGCCGAAGCGGAGGAGATGGCAGATAAAATCGCGATCCTGTTGCGCGGCAAGATCGCTGCCATCGGTACCCCGATCGAGATCACCGCAGCCGGCGCTGGGCTGACCAAAGTCTCAGTTCGCACACAAGGTTCCAGCTTATCGGATCCTGGCATCACATTCCCAGGTGTGAGTCAATATATACCGAAAGGGGAATACCACATTTACCTCAGTAAGGATATTGGCCCCACCGTATCCTCCATCATATCCCGCATTCAAGCTCAGCAAGATGTGCTCATCGATTTGCGCGTGGAACGTCCATCCTTGGAAGACCGTTTCCTTGAGATCACTACGACCGGAGAAATCCAATGACAGCGTTTTTCAACCACTTCCTATTCGAATTCAACACCGGCATTCGAAACAAGCAATTGCTGTTGATGAACTATCTGTTCCCATTGGGCATCTACCTCATGTTGGGATTTATTTTCCCGCAAATCAATCCCCTCTTCCTCGAGAATTTGATCCCGGCCATGGTCATCTTCGCCATCCTCTCAGCGACATTCCTGGGTATACCCGATCCACTCGTCAGCGCTCGTGAGAATGGGATTTTCCGTAGCTACAAGATCAACGGTATCCCCTCTACTTCGATCTTAGCCATCCCAGCAATAACGACGATGTTGCATCTCATCGTTGTGACGGTTCTCATCACGGCTACCGCTTCCTGGCTTTTCAAAGCTCCCTTACCCGTTGATTGGTTTGCCTATATCTTGGTCTTCATTGCCATGTCCTTTGCCTCCACTGGCCTGAGCGTACTGATTGGTGTGATCTCACCTAGCACACGTATGACGGTTTTATGGTCACAACTTTTCTTCATTCCCTCTATGTTGTTAGGAGGGCTGATGTTCCCTTACGACATGTTACCGGAGGCTGTTGCCAAAATTTCGAGGCTGCTACCCACCACCTATGCCATGAACGCCTTTAAAGGATTGGCCATGGGCGGGGCGGCCGATTTCAGTCCCTGGGGGTCCGTTATCATTTTATTTGCCAGCGGCATTCTGACCTTTGGATTAGCCATCTACCTCTTCAATTGGGATAGGCACAACACCACGCAACGAGGACACCCATTGTTAGCATTGCTGGCTTTGTTGCCTTTCATCCTGGGGGTATTTTTGTTGACATGAACAAATCAAGTGAGATACCAAGCCAAATGTCATAGGTGGCGAAAATGCAAATTCGACCTTACCAGGAAACTGATCAGGATGCCGTGATTGCGTTATGGCGAGAAGCCTTTTCAGATGCACCTCCCTGGAACCCGCCCGAAGTCGATATCCAGCGCAAGCTATCGGTGCAACGTGATCTGTTCCTGGTGGCAACGATCGATGAAACCGTCGTGGGTAGCGCCATGAGCGGATATGACGGTCATCGCGGTTGGGTGTACTACGTGGCGGTGCATCCAAGCTACCAAAGACAAGGGATCGGACGGGAACTGATGGCGGTGGTGGAAGAGAGGTTGACTCGATTGGGTTGCCCAAAGATCAACCTTCAAGTTCGCGCTTCCAACCAGGCGGTTGCAGCATTCTACCAGAAACTTGGATACAACATCGAAGAACGGATCAGCATGGGGAAGCGGCTTCAGATCTCCCAAACAAGTACTTGATGTGTAGCGTGCTTACTCACCCCTGGTTTCAAACCGATCGAGTGATATTTGCCCTCTTCGCCAGGATGAGCTCGATCAAATCCTGTGGCTTCAGTATGATCTCCACGCCTTTCGCCCCGGCGCTGATCCCCACTCGCGGCCATAGCTCGGCGGTCTCATCGATATAGACCGGATAGCTGTGCGCGCTGGCCAATGGCGTGACGGCGCCGCGCTCATAGCCGGTCAGCGCTTCCACTTCCCGCAGAGGCGCCAACTCAATCCGTTTATCCCCTGTGGCTGCAGCTAAGGCCTTGAAATCCACTTCCGTACCTGCTGGAACCAGAACAAGTAAGGGGCCCGTTCGATCTCCCAATGCGACCAGGGTCTTGAAAACTTGCTCGGGAGGCATGCCCAGTGCAATCGCAGCGCGCTCGGCACTGAGGTCCTGCTCGTCGATCTCATACGTGCGCACCTCGTATTCGATCCCCCTTATATCCAGCACGCGCATGGCGTTGGTCTTTAGAGCCATGTTCTCTCCGCCATCTACTTTGTCCATGAGAGACCTCACAGGTCCTCGAGACCTGTGAGGTCTTTTATACGGAGAAGAGAAATTTGTCACCCCTAATGATCTTCCACTCCAAGACTCTCTAACATCTGCTGATAGGCAGAAAGGTCCTGGGAGTTGGTGAGTACGGACTCAATCCCAGGCAGTATTGCGTCGTTAACTTTCCAATAGAGCACGGCTAGACCTGCCAGGACTTCATATACCTTGAAGTTGCAATGCCCATATCGAGAAACCGAAATATGAACATAATGATCCAATGAGCCTTTCGAAGCGACCTTGCTGAGGTATAGCGCGGAATGCCAATAGGGAATGATCGGATCACCAGTGGTGTGCATCGTGACGAGCTCCGAGGAGAGTTTTCCAGAAGTTTGATAGTGTGCATTGACCTCGCGCAGCGCGGCGGAGGATCCTCGGAAACGCCTCACCTTTTGGTTGAGACGAAAGTTATTCTTGGAGCCTGTGTAAATGCGCCATTGATTGTCAAAGGGTTGTCCGCCCAGTTTTTCCTTGGCGTCATTGGTGGCGAAGATGTTGTACCAGAGCACCGAGACAGCTGTCTCCCGTTTCGACTCCTGGCTCCCGTTGTCCGTCGCTGCGGATGTCACGCGGAAGAGTTGATCCGTCTTGCTCTGGTTGGAACCGATCGCATCCGCTACAGCCTGCTTGTAGGTATCCTGCCATCTTTCCATCACCTCTTGCGGGATTCCCACCGGACTCCCCGGCAGGACGCCTGGGTAAAAGTAATCGAATATCACCCGGAAGTCGGTAATGTAGTTGATTTGTAATTTGAAATCGCCTATTGGCCCGCAGACCGCCAGACCGCCATCGAAATATTGTGGGAAGCGTTCAACTGCCAGGGTTGTCACCAAGCCCCCCTCTGAGCCACCAAGCAAATAGACCTGTTTGGGTTGGCCATATTTGACGGTAAAGATTTCCATTAATTCACGGATATCCTCAACCGCTTCGCGCACCGCCAGCCCATTGACACGGTAACTTGTGACTGCAAAGGCGAATCCGAGTTGCGTAAGAATCTCGGGGAGCGAAGTACCATCTGGAAGAGTCAGGTCATCGTCGGGGATCGCGATCGGCTCATCGAACGGCACATACCCATGCGCATAGACGATCAGGATCCCATTCCACGCCCCCGGTTCTGGCTTGCAAATCCGGAAAAGCGCGCCCGAGGGCTGTTGTCCATCCGGGTCGCAACCACCACCTGCAAAAGCCACTTTTGCAGGGACCAAGGATAATGTTGTGATTAATACCAGCGCAATAAGGAGTAGTCGTTTCACTCGAGTCATTTCTTCCCTCCTCCTGTTGTTATTGGGTCTCCTGGAAATTACTGCCTGGTTTCCTTAAGTGCATCGTTTATCTTTGTTGAAAGACCGCCATTCGACCTCGGCCATGTGAGCCACTGGCATCATGGCGAGAGCCTTACTGGCTATGTATTACCCATAGAAAGGACTTCCACAACCCACGGCGAATGGAAATGAACCTTCCAATAATACAAAGCGGATTTTCTGGAAACGAAAATCTCATCCCCTCGAGACAATCAATGCAATACCCCACCCATTAAGGGTGATTTCTCCCCTGGTATAGAGATGGTCATGTTCAATTGAAGCAGAATCGATAACTTGAGGAAAGTCCATTCCTCCGGCTTGGAATCCCATAACTACTCTGGCATAATTAGCGCTTTTTGTCAAATAGAACGA